>VEMY01000071.1 GCA_009711825.1 Bacillota bacterium
CGTGGAGGCAATACAGGCCGCCAATCCGGGTGTGGATCCCCTGAACCTGCAAATCGGGTCGCAAATCTGCATCCCGGTTAAGAAGCCGGCGCCACCCAAGTGCCCCAACGGATTTTTGTACACCATTCAGGCCGGCGACACCTTCTTTCTGTTGGCAAAGCGGTTTGGCACAACTGTCCGGGCAATTGAGCAGGCGAATCCCGGGGTAGATCCCAACAATCTGCAGATTGGCCAGCAAATTTGTATTCCCGTTGACGATGCCCGCTGCCCCAATGGTTTCCTGTATACGATACAGGCTGGTGATACCTTCTTCTTGTTGGCTCAGCGGTTCGGAACCAGTGTCGATGCGATTCAGGCAGCAAACCCCGGTGTCGACCCGAAAAACTTACAGATTGGGCAGGTCATCTGCATTCCCAACTAAAATTTCTCCCCCTTTCGAGGGGGCTTTCTTTTGACTGTCGTATATTTCGGTAATAGTTCTATTATCAGGATAAATCGATGTAAATTCCTCTAAATTAGCGTTCAGCAGGTTTGTCTGAGGCCTTTGGCTATGATATTATGAAGTTTGTTTATGAGATGAGGTGAATTTGCTATGGGTCCGTTTTTTATGCTCCGGGGTTTTTTCCGCGCCAATCTCTGGCGCTATCTGCTTGGCGTTCTTTGGTTGATTATTGTCGGGTTAATGCAACTCCTGATTCCACGGTTGTTGGGGACAATTACCGATGCAATCAATACCCGATCAATTGAGGCGTCTGGCTTGTTGCGTTATGTGGGCTACATACTTGCTGCGGCAAGTCTTATTGTCATCAGTCGTTTTTTATGGCGGGTGTTAATCAACGGGACTGCCCGCAAGTTGGAGTACTATCTGCGCAACAAGCTGTTTGCCCATCTGCAGACCTTGGATGCGCGCTATTATACAGAACATAAGACAGGTGACATTATGGCCCACGCCACTAATGATATTAACTCGGTGCGGATGGCAATGGGGCCTGGAATCATCATGATCACCGATTCATTGTTCTTGACAATAGCCACAATCACAATGATGGTGCGGACAATCGATTGGCAGTTGACGCTGCTGGCTCTGTTGCCACTGCCATTTATGGCGGGTATGGTCTTGTTTTTCGGACGGATTGTCCATCGTCGTTTTCGGGCTGTCCAGGAGGCCTTTTCGGGAATGACTAACCGGGTCCAGGAATCACTCTCGGGAATTAGGGTAATTCAGTCTTTTGTCCAGGAGCGCGCTGAGATTCAGCGCTTCTCTCAGTCGGCGGACGAGTATGTGCAAAAGAATATGCGGCTGATTAAAATTTGGGGTTTGTTTTTTCCTTTGGTCTAGTTCATTTCCGCTCTCAGCTATTTGATCGTCCTGGCTTATGGCGGCACGATGGTTATTGACGGTCGCATCAGCCTTGGTGATTTTGTCGCTTTCAACAGCTATTTGGCGCTGTTAATTTGGCCGATGATGGCTCTAGGCTGGGTAATTAACATTCTCCAGCGGGGGGCAGCCTCCATGGAGCGATTAAATAAAATTCTCCTGTCCCGCCCCGATGTTTACGACCATTCCGATACTGTCGACAAAGATGGAATTGAAGGTCGGGTAGAGTTCCGTGGTCTCAATTTTGCGTATCCAGACGGCACTGTTGCCCTGGAGGATATTGATATCCGACTAGAGCAGGGCCAGACCCTGGCAATTATCGGCAAGACCGGAAGCGGCAAGACGACGCTTGTCAACCTACTATTACGTATCTTTAACCCACCCCCGGGACAGTTGTTGGTGGACGGAGTAGATATCAATAAAATACCCCTGGCTGTGCTGCGGCAAAATATTGGCTATGTGCCCCAGGAAACATTTTTGTTTTCGGCGACCTTAAGTGAAAACATCGCCCTGGCCTCGGATGATTACAGCCAGGAAGAGATTGAAGCGGCGGCGAAGAAGGCCAATGTCTATGATAACATCATCGAGTTTCCGGAGAAGTTTCAGACCATGTCCGGGGAGCGGGGTGTGACTCTTTCCGGCGGTCAGAAGCAACGGATTTCCATTGCCCGGGCCCTGATAAAACAGCCATCAATCCTGATATTGGATGATTGTCTATCGGCGGTGGATACCCAAACCGAGGAGAAAATCCTCCGGGAATTAAAAACTGTGATGAAGGACCGGACAAGCATAATCATATCCCATCGGGTTTCGACTGTTCAGGATGCCGATGAAATCATTGTCCTGGACAACGGCAGGATTGTCGAACGGGGTAAGCACGAAGAATTGCTTCAGAGCAACGGGCTATATCAGCAGTTTTATTTCAAACAACAATTGGAAGAGAAAATTGGTGAGCAAAATGCGTGATTTTCACGAAGAAGAGATTCTTGGCAAAGCGTACGATGCCAGATTGATGCGGCGTCTGCTCAAATACGCCAAACCCTATCGTTGGGCGCTGCTTTTGTCGGTTGTATTGTTGATGTTTGTCGCCGCCGCCGACCTTGCCCGACCCTGGCTGGTTCAGGTGGCAATTGATAATTACATCACCCCCGGCCCCCAGGTTGTATTTGAACCGGGCGAGGAACCGGTTGCGGGCACAAGTTACCAGGGCAAGATTTACGTCCCTGAGCATCAATTGTCCACAGAGCATCCCGACAGACCCCGGGCACAGTTGATTCTCCATGCGGGGGATTACTACTTGGTGGGCGCCGTTCTCACGCGGGCGGACTATCAGGTGGAAGAACGGGACGGAGAATTATTGTTTGTTACCCCGGAAGCGGAATACGCGGGCGAGTTGGTGCCAGCGGATGTTTATCAGGATTTTCGCGAATGGGATATCCGGGCTTTGGTTCAGCTGGCCCTGATATTTTTGGTGGTGATTGTCCTGGGATTTGTGATGAATGTGACCCAGGTCTATATTTTGCATCGGACAGGGCAAAAGATTATCTACAATATGCGGGTGCATATTTTTTCCCATATGCAGAAGTTGTCGCTGCGTTTTTTTGACACCAACCCTGTCGGTCGCTTGGTAACCCGAGTGACAAATGATACCGAAACCCTCAATGAGATGTTCACCGGTGTTCTAGTCAATCTCTTCAAAGATGTTTTCATTCTTTTGGGAATCGTGCTCGTGATGTTGCGGATGAATACACGCCTAGCCTTACTTAGCTTTTCCATTTTGCCGGTAATCCTTGTGGCCACAGTAATTTTTCGCATGAAAGCCCGGGATGCCTACCGGGAAGTGCGCACCCGTTTGGCCCAGATCAACGCAACTTTGCAGGAAAATATCTCGGGGATGCGCATTGTCCAGATATTTAACCGGGAGAAGAAAAAATTCAACGAGTTTAACGATATTAACACCGCCTACTACCGGGCAACTTTCCGGGAAATTCTTGTGTTCGCGATTTTCCGTCCGTTTATAGATATTTTGTATTTTATCGCTCTGGCGGCCCTGATTTGGTTTGGTGGCGGCGATGTGATTCGGGGCACCCTGGAGTTTGGTGTGCTTTACGCTTTCGTCAACTATATCCAAATGTTCTTCCAACCAATTAACGACATGGCCGAGAAATATAACATTCTCCAGGCGGCCATGGCATCCTCAGAGCGGATTTTTCAGTTGCTGGACACCGAGCCGGAGATTGTCAGTCCGGAGGAACCCAAGTCTGCAGATATCGAGGGTAGGATAGAATTCAAAAATGTTTGGTTTGCCTACAATCCTGGCGAATGGGTGCTGAGGGATGTAAGCTTCACAGTGGATAAGGGGCAGACTGTGGCCTTTGTCGGCGCCACCGGCGCCGGTAAGACTTCAATCATCAGTCTGCTCAGCCGGCTCTATGATATCCAGAAGGGACAGATTCTCATCGATGGCGTCGATATCCGGGAATTGGAGCTGGATGAGCTGCGGCAGAGAATTGCTGTGGTCCTCCAGGATGTATTCATTTTCAGCGGGACAATTGCGGAAAATATCCGCTTGAATAATGAGGAAATCAATGACCAAAGAATCCAGGAGATTGCAGCCGCTGTGGATGCTGACCGTTTTATCTCCCGCCTGCCAAAGGGCTATGAAAGTGAAGTCCAGGAGCGCGGCTCCACCATGTCCGCCGGGCAGCGCCAACTGCTTGCCTTCGCCCGGGCCCTAGCTTTTGACCCAAAGATTCTTGTCCTTGATGAGGCGACGGCAAACATCGATACCGAGACCGAACAGACTATTCAGCGGGCGATGCGGACAATATCCCAGGGGCGGACGACAATTGTTGTCGCCCACCGTTTGTCCACCATTCAAAACGCGGATAAGATCATCGTGCTGCATAAGGGCAAGATCCGAGAAGAGGGCAGCCATCAGGAATTGCTGGCTCGAGAAGGTATGTACTACCATCTCTATCAGTTGCAATTCCGGGAGCAGGAAGGGGTATAAGCAATTCCTATCACCACGGCAGTTGCCAGGGGGTATAATCTAGGTAACTAATGTGGGGGTGGTATTGATGGTGGCGTGGATTAGACCCGGATTCTGGGAGATACTCCTTATCTTTATGGTGGCATTGTTGATTTTTGGTCCCACCAAGTTGCCACAGATCGGTCGTTCGCTGGGCAAAGGTATCAGGGAATTGCGCAGCGCTTCCCGGGAGATTAAAGACAGTATCAGTCTCGATGAAGAACAAGCCGAAGAAAAGAGCTGAGATTGGCAGGGGGGATTGAACTGGGCTATGTGAAATACTTACATTTTGGTGCCCAATGTCCTGGCTGGCGGCATATGGAAGCGGGGGCCCGGGAAGCGGCAGCGATTTTGGGCTATGCTTACGAGTCAATCGCCGTGGACAAGCATCCCGCTTTGGCAGCCGCGTACAAGATGTATTTCCCAGGACTGATTGTGATCGATGATTTCAGCATACCCTTTCCCGGCAGCGGCGCCCAACTAGTTGAAAGTTTCAAGCGACGGGGGCCTCTCCCGGGTGGCGGGGATTTTAGCCAACTGCCTGCTGCCCGGTGCGACCAGATTCTACCGCTGTCGCCAGACAACCTGGACTTGCTGGAGGGCGTGTGTATTCCCCGTCACCGGTGCCAGGGTTGGACCGATAAGCAAACATGGCTTCGGGGGCTGGATTTGCCAATCTACGGGTGTGCCGGCCTTAAAGACGGAAAGACCGTAGCCGTGGTGGAAGTGCTGCCAATAGAGCTTGTCCCTTACCCGTTGCCCCGGCGTCCAGCTGAGGATGGGTTTATTGCATGCCTGTATGGGCGGGTGGGCGAGAGCCGTGATTACCGCCGGGATTTGCTGAGTCGGGGCGTATTGCTTTTGGCCGGTGCTGGCTATAGGTCACTTTCTGTGGTGGCCGGAAAACAGACGCCCTATCCCAACGGACCGCTGCCGCTGCTGGAGGCTGTAGGCTTTCGGAGCGAAACGGAATTGGGTAAGATTCTTTTGCGCCACCGATGGGATGAGATTGTGTTTATGACTCGTAGAGTTTAAGCGCCACTTGGGGCGCTTTTTTATTTTCATTAAACGGCTTGTTTTTGCCCGTCCAGCATACATAAACGGGGCGATAACTGAATAATTATCCATAACAAAGCCGGAGGTGAAACATGAATCTTTTGTCTGTGGTGCCCGGCAAACGCTATCAGATTGTCCGGATACGGGACAAGAAAATTCGCCAACAGGCCGATTGCCTGGGGGTAGGGGAGGGAGAGGACGTATATTGCTGCGCCAGGCAAAGCGACGGACCGGTGCTGTTGACCCGGGAAGGTCAGCTGATCGCAGTCGGCGGCAAAACCGCCCGGGACATCATCGTTCAACCGACCAAATCAAGCGGACATTAGTGCTGGCGGGCAACCCCAATGTGGGGAAGTCCGTTATCTTTAATTATTTAAGCGGGCGCTACGCCGATGTCTCAAATTTTCCCGGCACAACCCTGGAAATCAGCAACAGCCGCTGGCAGGGGCATGTTTTAACAGATTCTCCCGGAGTCAATGGTCTCAATCGATTGAATGATGAAGAACGGATTGCGGAGCAGGCTGTCGAGGGTGCTGATATCGTAATCAATGTGATTGACGCCACCCGACTGCGCCGGGATTTGTACCTGACCCTGCAATTGATTGCCAGTAAGCCGACAGTAATAGTGCTGAACATGATCGACGAGGCGGAGCGGGACGGGCTGAAAATTGATGTGTTCGCGCTTTCCCGCGCGTTGGGAGTGCCGGTGATTCCTGCAGCGGCAGTGGACGGCCGGGGCCTTGCAGAGTTGGTAAACATTCTAAATTCCTGGTGCCGCGATTTGCCCCGGGGGGTGGTGCGAGAACTGGCAGCGAAGGCGGAACTTCGTGCGCATGCAAGCGCGCTTGCCAACAATGTGCAGTCCCGCCGCCGGCACAAAGGTGTTGGCCTGCTGGATTTGCTGCTCACTCGGCCGCTGCCAGGATTACCGGTGATGTTGGCCGTGCTGGCGGCAATCTATTGGCTGATTGGTGGTGTTGTCGCCCAGCAGGTGGTCGAGCTTACCGAAGGCGTGATTATGGAGCGCTGGCTACTGCCGCCGCTGGTGCGTTTGCTGTCTCAAATATTGCCCCCAGGCCTGCTGCAGTCCTTGTTGGTGGGTGAGTTCGGTATTTTGACCATGGCCCTCAGCTATGGAATCGGCCTGCTCTTGCCATTGGTATTCAGTTTCTATCTGCTGCTGGCGCTTTTGGAAGACTCGGGATACCTGCCCCGGGTGGCGGTGCTTTTGGACAACACCTTCCGACCCTTGGGCCTTAACGGCAAGGGCGCTATTCCCTTGATTCTCGGATTTGGCTGTGTGACCATGGCGGTGATTGCCACCCGGATGCTCTCCAGCCGCCGGGAGCGCCTCATTCTCACTTTTCTGCTGGGGCTGGCAGTGCCCTGTTCCGCTCAGGTAGGCGTAATCATCATGCTTTTGATACCGCTGGGTTATAAATGGGTTTTGGCCTACGGGGCCATGCTGGTTGCAATTTTCTTGCTGGCAGGGCGGATATTAAATCGGGTGCTGGGCGGTAGTTCACCGGGTTTGTTTTTGGAGCTTCCCCGGCTGCGTCTGCCGCGGCCGGGCAATGTGCTGCGGAAATCATACGTGAAGTCTAAGAACTTTCTTCGGGAGGCGCTGCCGCTGTTTGCCCTGGGCGCGGGGATTGTGACCATCCTCAATTGGACGGGAACACTGAGCACCCTCCAGCAGGCACTGATGCCGCTGACTGAGGGTTGGTTGGGGTTGCCGGCCGAGAGTGTAAACGCGTTTATCATGGGGATTATTCGCCGGGATTTTGGCGCCGCCGGCCTGTTTGGTCTCAACTTGGCCGCGAACCAGACCTTTGTCGCCCTAATGGTGATGACTTTGTTTGTGCCCTGTATCGCAACGGTGTTAGTTACAATCAAGGAGCAGGGGCTGGCTGTGGCCCTGACGATGTGGGCTGGCAGCCTGGCGGTGGCGGTTTTTGTAGGCGGTTTGCTGGCGCTGGTAATATAAAAATGCTGTCTATGAAAGACAGCTTAAACGCAAAACATTGTTAGTTTTTATCTAAACCATTTTCTGCACCTTCAACATGGGTATAAATATTGTTGGGTGTGCTTCCGGAAAGACCTCCTTGACTGATTCTGCCGTCGGCGTACTGATAATAGTAGTTCACATTCGGTTCGTCGTTGAAGGTTACTGCAATTGTCCATTGCGGATAGCCAAAAAAAAGATTTTCCAACGAAAATTTGACATCAATCCTATAAATTTCATCTGTATTATAGTTTTTTCCCGTGGTTAAATAATCATAAGTCGCAGTATAGCGTATGTGCTCTTGACGATCCAGATGTTGAGAATAAGTGAAGAGAGACGTGATAACCAAGAGTAGAGAGAACAGAATAAGGCCAAGAACTATTTTTGTTTTCAAGTTTTATTTCCTCCGACTTCTTACCCATGACCTAATTCTACACTATTAGCCGTTATTAGACACTACAAAATTATAAGGACGGTCTTTTTTGTAAAAGACCGTCCTCCAGTTTAGTCTATTTTTCGCAGTCCCAGGGCCTGCAAAGAACCAAGAATGCCGGCCACTTCGCTGGGCACCACCAAGGTGGTTGCCTGGCCCTGGGCGACCTTTTCCAGGGCTTCCAGCGCCCGGATCGAGATTACTTCGTTATCCGGCTCCATTTCTTTAATTGCGCCAAATACCCGCCGAATGCCGTCGCCTTTTGCCGTTTCCACCAGCAGTATTGATTCCGCCTCGCCCTTGGCCCGACGGACCATCGCTTCCCGTTCGCCCTCGGAGCGCAGAATGTTGGATTCCTTCTCGCCTTCTGCCCGGAGAATGGCTGAGCGTTTTTCACCTTCGGCCCGGAGAATCGATTCGCGGCGTTCCCGTTCTGCCCGCATTTGTTTTTCCATCGCCTCGACGATTTGGTTGGGCGGGATGATGTTCTTCAATTCCACCCGGTTGACCTTGATCCCCCATTTATCGGTGGCTTCATCCAGGATGGCCCGCATCTTGGCATTGATAATGTCCCTGGACGTAAGGGTGGCATCGAGGTCCATTTCGCCAATGATGTTACGCAGGGTGGTGGCAGTAAGATTTTCAATTGCTTTTATCGGCATGGCTATTTCGTAACTATAGCGGATCGGGTCAGTGACCTGAAAATAGACCACTGTGTCAATCTTCATTGTTACGTTGTCGCTGGTGATAACCGGCTGGGGATCAAAATCCACCACTTGTTCCCGCAGGTTAATAATGTCTGCCATCCGTTCGATGAACGGAAATACAAAGTTGATGCCTCGGGGCGCCAGGCGATTGTATTTTCCCAGGCGTTCCACCACGCCTACTGTCGATTGGTTGATCACTCGGGCCGAGGTCAGGGCAATCAGGATTACCAGCAGTAAACAGCCGGCAAGGACTAGGAGCCACGGATACAATTTTATTCCTCCTTTTCAGCTTGAAGCGGCCGTACATTCAGGGTAACTCCCTGGACCGATTCAACGATTACAACCCCACCGACGCCGATTGCTTGCTGGGAGCGGCAGGACCATTCTTCGCCGCCGATTCGCACCACTCCGGTTCGAAACGGTTCTACAGCCAAGGTGATGATTCCCTGCTGACCGAGCAGGGCATTAATATTTGTGTCGGGGCGAGTCTTGTCCATGCGTTCGACCAGAAGCCGGGACGAGAAGAGGAGCGCTGCGCTGATTAAAATAAAGATAGCCAGTTGGACCGGAAACGAGGTGACAAACAACGAGGCCAGGCAGGCAGCAGCTGCGCCTATGGCAAACCAAAACAGAAAAAAACCTGACGTCAACAGCTCCCCTGCCAGCAATCCGATTGCAATTAGCAGCCATAACCACCACATTATAATCCCCCCTGGCAAAATATAGTGCAAGAATGGAAAAGATATGCTTAAAAACCGGCAGGAATAAACGTCCGGACAGCTAATTTACTAAAGTAGTAAACAAAAGTAAGGGAGGAATTTCAGGTGAAAATTGCGATTCTCGGCGGTGGAAGCGCCTATACACCGGGATTAATTGAGGGATTGGTGAAAATCCGTCCACAAGTACCTTTTGATGAAGTCTGCTTAATGGATATAGACGCTGGCAAGCTGAAAACTGTCGGTGCGATTGTGATAAAGCTGTTGGCAAATGTTGATAATAATATCCGGGTCAGTACAACCCTGGACCGGGTGGATGCGATTAAAGGCAGCACCTTTGTGCTCTGCCAGATAAGGGTTGGCGGCCTCGCCGGCCGGGTTCTAGATGAAAAAATTCCCCTTAAATACGATGTAATCGGTCAGGAAACCGTTGGCCCCGGCGGATTCGCCATGGCGCTGAGGACTTTGCCGGTGATGATGGATATTGCCCGGGATATCGAGACCCACGCACCCGATGCATGGCTAATTAACTATTCAAATCCCTCGGGGATGGTGGCGGCGGCGCTGGCCAAACATGCAAATATAAAGGCGATAAGTATCTGTGATGTGCCGATTGGCATACAGTACTTCGTCGCCGATGCCCTGAAGCTGCCCCGCGACAAAGTGCGCTTGGATTATGTCGGCCTCAATCATATGGGCTGGTTCCGCCGGGTGTTTGCCGACGGCAACGATATCACTCCGATGATCCACCAAATGGCTGAGACCACGGACATCATTGCAATGTTGCCCACCGATGACGAGAAAACAGCGGAAGAGACAAAAATGATGTTGCGAATTTATAAGACTTTAGGGATCATTCCGTCTCCCTATCTGCAGTATTACTATCTGACCAGGGAGAGCCTGGCCAAGCAAAAGCAGGCCGGCAAAACCCGGGGAGAAGTGGTCCAGGAAATTGAACGGGATTTGTTGGCTCATTTCGCCCAAGTTGCAGAAGCCAACGACGCCAAGCTCTGGAAGAGCCGGGGCGGCGATTGGCATTCTGAGTTGATGGTGAACATTCTCAGCGCTATTTACAATGACAAGGGCGAGGAGTTTATTGTCAATGTGCTCAATCGCGGTAATGTGCCGGGAATGGCAGATGACGCCTGCGTAGAAATTCCCTGTAAGGTAGATAAAACCGGGGCCCATCCGTTGCCGGTGGATGCGCCGGCTCTAGATATGCTCGGGCTGATGCAATTGGTCTCGGCCTATGAGAATCTGACGGTTGAAGCGGCGCTGGAAAAGAGCTACGATAAAGCGCTGCGGGCCCTGAATCTCAACCCTCTGGTGCCCTCATTGGAAGTTGCCAGGCAGATTCTCGACGACTATCTTGCTGCCCACGGCGACACGATTTGTCTCAACAAATGATTCGTCTAATAATAAATGCGGATGATTTTGGACTTACCCAAGGTGTGAACCGGGCGATAATTCAGGCCCATCAATGTGGCGCCCTGACATCAGCAACATTGATGGCCAACGGGCTGGCCTGGCACCAAGCCGTGGAGCTGGCCCGAGAACATCCCCGCCTGGGAGTCGGGGTGCATCTCACCCTTACCGCACTGGCGCCGGTTCTGCCCCCGGAACAACTCCCTTCGCTGGTCAACCGGGAAGGCCGATTTCGGAAGAATTTTCTCCGTCTGCTGGTTGCGAATAAATCCCAGGTGCGTGCCGAATGGCATGCCCAATTGTCCAGGCTAATCGGGGCAGGGCTCAAGCCGACTCATGTGGACAGCCATCATCATGTCCATCTCCTGCCGGGCCTGCTACCGGTGGCCATTGACCTGGCGCGGGAGTTTGGGATTGGGGCCATTAGAATGATCAGCCCCAGGAGTATGACGCTGATGGGGGTAGGGGGTATTGAGCGTCTCCTTGCCTCCCTGAGTTGGCGTCAGTCAGCGATGGGGCTTCTGCGCCCGGATACGGTAATTGGACTGGAAACGGTGGCGCCGGAGCACCTGCCCCGTTTTATCAAGGAATTGGGGCCGGGAGTGCACGAGTTTTTTTGTCATCCGGGAGTGCACGCGGACCACGAGCTTGAAAATATCAGTTCGTTGACCGCGAAGCGCGTTCGGGAACTGGAATTGCTCTGCTCAGCCCAGCTGGCTGCCGCCATTTCCCAGGCCCAGGCTGGCACGTACCAAATTTTAGAGGGGAGATAATTTGATGAATTGGCGTAGAACAATGCAAAGCACAGCCAAGGCGCTAATGGTTCCAATTGTCATCTTGCCGCTGGCTGCCATCTTTATGGCGGCTGGTGAGTTCGGGCCAGACTTTCTAGATGCCGCCGGGGCGGCAATTATCATTGACAATCTGCCTCTGCTGTTTGCTGTCGGAGTGGCGATTGGGTTCACCAAATATGACGGGATGGCGGCATTTGCTGCCGTGGTTGGCCATGTGGTGCTAACGGCGGTGATGCGCTCGATAAACCCCGGCATTGAACTGCCCAACGGCGAATTCATCCCCAACGAGATGAGTGTGCTGGGTGGAATCTTGGTCGGCGGCTACACAGCTTTTTTGTATTACCGCTTTCGCAACATCAAGTTTCCTGAATTCCTCGGGCTATTTGCTGGTAAACGGTTTGTGCCGATTATTACCGCCCTGGTCAGTGTCGTCCTGGGCGTGGTTTTCGGCTATCTATGGCCTCCGATAAACGAAGCGATTGTCAACCTGGGCGAGTGGATATTTGACACTGGCGGCTACGGGGTGTTCACCTATGGCGTGCTCAACCGCTTGTTAATACCCACTGGCTTGCATCATATTCTCCAAAACCTGCTCTTACATGTTTTTGGCAGTTTTTCGGTGAACGGAGGTGTGGTTACCGGCGAATTTGCCCGGTTCATGGCGGGTGATCCCACGGCGGGTTACTTTTCGGGCGGTTTCTTTGTCACCATGATGTTTGCACTGCCGGCGGCGGCTCTCGCCATTGTGCATGAATCCCGGGCGGAAAACCGCAAGCAGGTGGCCGGCGTGATGATGACCGCCGCTCTGACCTCAATCGTAATTGGTATTACTGAGCCGGCAGAGTTTACGTTTATGTTTACGGCCCCATTGCTCTTTATCGCCCACGGTCTGCTTACCGGCAGCGCTCTCTTATTCTCTTATTTGCTGGGCATCCGTCATTATGGCTATGCCTTGCCGATGTTTTTCATCAATTACACCAAAGCCAGCAACCCCTGGTTGCTATTCCCGCTGGGCGCAGTCTATGCATTGATTTATTACTTCCTGTTCCGGTTTATTATCCGCAAGTTTAATTACATGACGCCGGGGCGAGAAGTGGCCTCGGCCGATACTTCCACCCTTGAAAAGGGCGGCGGCGATTATCGTGACCAGGCGGATCAAGTTGCTCAGGCTCTAGGCGGACTCGCTAACCTGCAGAGTGTGGAGGCGTGCATGACCCGGCTCCGGATTTCTATCCTGAATCCGGCCGGGATAGATGAAGATAAATTGGGGGCGTTGCCCGCCTCAGGCATCAGTCGTTTGGATCAATACAATTTGCAAATTGTTTTAGGAACGGGTAGCGAACAAGTCCGGGAGCAGTTGCAGCAGCAAATTGACGCTGCTGGCCTAATCACCTTGAAAGCGCCTTTGGACGGAGAAATTATTCCTCTTGGCGAGTTTCCAGACCCTGTATTTGCCCAGGGGATGTTGGGCGAAGGAGTAGGCTTCATGCCCTCGGGCAATCTATTGGTCGCCCCCGCTGCCGGCGAAATAGTCAAGGTTTTCCCCGGCGGCCATGCCCTGGTAATGCGCACGGAGGATGGTTTGGAGCTTCTTCTCCATATTGGGCTGGATACAGTGGACTTAGAGGGTACGGGGTTTGAAACCATCTGTGTTGACGCCCAGAATGTGGTGGCCGGAGACGCACTGATTCGCTTTGACCGCAAATTGATTGCCGAAGCCGGCAAGCAATTGCATTCAGCACTGATTGTCACCAACAAAGAACAAATCGGCGAAATTCAGGGTGTGTCTAGTGGCAAAGCTGTCCGGGGCCGGACAGTGGTAAGTGTGATCAGGCCTGTATAACGATAAAAGCGCTGCTTCGGCAGCGCTTTTTGCAGGATTACATACGCAAAATGGCGAATCCCCTGGAAAGAAAACTTTCCAGGGGTGATTTTATGCGCATCAAAGTGAACACCACCAATCGGGTCGGGATGGTTTTGGATGTGCTTACGGTTTTGGCGGGCCACGGTGTGGATATACAGGCGATGGAAGCGGAGCCGGGCGCCATTTATCTCAGGTTTCCCCGGAGCCAGTATCGTAAAGAGATTGAACGGCAGATCAATTCGTTATCAGGGGTCTACAGCATTGAGCCGATAACCAGCCTGCCCCAGGAAAAACGGCAGCAGGAAATCGGGGCGATTGTCGAGTCGGTCAGCGAAGGCCTGATTGCCATTGATGCCGTCGGCAAAATTACACTTTTCAATCGGGCTGCAGAGAAGATTTTGCAGATTAGCGCCAGCAATGTCCTGGGCCAGTATGTCGGTGACGTTTTATCCGTGGATGTGCCGATGCTCCGCACGCTAAAAACGGGACGCGGTTATGACAATCAACAGATGTCTGTCAAAATTGCCGGCAAGCGGACGCGGTATCTGACCAGCGGCAGGCCGTTGGTTGATGACCTAGGCGTTGTGTTGGGCGCTGTAGCCAGCATCAAGGATATCAGTCAGGTGCGGGCGCTTGTGCATTCGGTGACGCGGTCGCCGGAAATTACTTTTGATAACATCATCTTCCGGAGCAGGATGATGGCAGAGGTGGTGGATTTGGCCCGGCGGATTGCTGCCAGCGATGCCACTGTGTTGATTCAGGGCGAGAGCGGCACCGGCAAGGAGTTATTTGCCCGTGCGCTCCATGCCGCCAGTCCCCGGCGGGATCTTCCCTTTGTTCCGATAAACTGCGCTGCTCTGCCCGACTCACTGTTGGAGAGCGAGCTCTTTGGCTATGAAGACGGCGCTTTTACCGGCGCCCGGCGGGGAGGACGCATGGGGTTATTTGAGCTGGCCCACGGGGGGACAATCTTTCTGGATGAGATTGGTGAAATGCCTACCCATCTGCAGGCGAAATTATTGCGTGTTCTCCAGTCTGGCGCGTTCCGTCGGGTTGGCGGCAATGAAGAAATCGATGTGGACATGCGCATCATCACTGCCACCAATCAGGATTTGCGTGCTTTGGTCCAGCAGCAGAAATTTCGTGAGGATCTCTATTATCGTTTAAATGTCATACCGCTGTTTATTCCTCCCCTGGCCCAGCGGCGGGAAGATATCCGCCCTTTGCTAGAACATTTCTTGCGCCTGCATCAGACAGAAATCAGTGTCGAAGGGGTTGCTGTTTTGGAAGCCCATTCCTGGCCCGGAAACGTCCGAGAGTTGGAAAATGTCCTGGAGCGGGCGGTTGCTATGGCTGCCGGTGGCAAAATCGGCCCGGAACATCTGCTTTTGGAAGCCGATGCGGTTCCGGAGTCGGTGGGTAATTTGCGCGCCCAGGTGGAGGCTTTGGAAAAGCGGGTCTTGACTGCGGCCCTGAGCAAATATCGCTCGTCCAGGCGGGCAGGTGAGGCTTTGGGCTTGTCCCATACCTCTGTATTAAACAAAGTAAAAAAATATGCCCTGGAAAGATATCTTTCCAATTGGAACAATTAGTTTCCGATTTCGCTTCTGCCACCCTTGAAATTACGGAGGCACAAAATTTGCAATACTAACAGATAACACTAATAGAAAAAATAGGAGGGGACTTTTGTGAAAAAGGATGGCAAACAAGGATTCTCAACACTCTGTATTCATGCCGGTCAGCAACCCGATCCCCAGTTTGGTTCACTGAACACACCAATTTACCAGACCAGCACCTTTGTCTTTAAGGATGTGGCCCAGGGCGCCAACCGCTTTGCCGGTGAAGAAGAAGGTTATATCTACACCCGGTTGGGCAACCCGACCCAGGCAGCCCTGGAAGAAAAAATTGCTACTCTGGAAGGTGGCGAAGCGGGACTGGCATTTGCTTCCGGGATGGGCGCTGTCTCGGCGGTGGTCATGCATTATGTGGGTCAGGGAGAGCATGTGATTCATCCAACTGCTGTTTATGGCTGCACCTTTGCGCTCTTGCAGGAAATTCTTCATCGCTTTGGTGTTGAAGCCACAGCTGTAGACACTTCCGATCTGGAGGCGGTCAAGGCCGCAATCCGTCCCAACACCAAGCTGATATATCTGGAAACACCGGCAAACCCGACGATGAAAATGACAGATATCAAAGCCGTGTCGGAACTGGCCCATGCACAGGGCGCAGCAGTTGTTGTCGATAATACTTTTATGACCCCCTGTTATCAGAAACCGCTTGCTCTTGGTGCCGATATCGCTTTGCATAGCGCCACCAAGTACATCGGTGGTCACGGCGATGTTATTGCCGGTTTGGCCGTGGGCAGCAAGGAAGTTATGGATCAAATCCGCATGACCACCCTTAAGGATATCGGCGCTGTAATCAGTCCGTTTAATGCCTGGCTGTTGCTCAGGGGTTTAAAGACACTGGATGTGCGGATGGAGCGCCATAACGCTAATGCTCTGGCAATTGCCCGCTGGCTGGAGGAGCATCCCAAGGTGAGCAAGGTCTGGTTCCCAGGTTTGGAGAGCTTTGAACAGCACGAGCTAGCGAAACGACAGATGAGTGGTTTCGGTGGCATAATGTCCTTTGAGTTGGCCGGCGGTTACGATGCCGGCGTGCGCCTGATGAACAGCGTTAAGCTTTGTCATTTGGCAGTGAGTCTGGGGGATGTGGATACATTGATTCAGCATCCTGCTTCCATGACCCATTCGGTAGTCCCGGAAGAAGATCGCTGCACCGCCAATATTACCCCGGGCCTGGTCCGGTTGGCTGTAGGGTTGGAAAATGTCGAGGACATCATTGCCGATATCCAACAGGGAATAGAATAAAAAAGATGGCCGCGGGTACGCGGCCATCTTTATATATTGAAACTTATTCATGCAAGGGGTTAGGTGTTTTATCTTCGTCCCGGTCGGGGAGGATGATGTTCAGGAAGATACCGATAATCGCACCCAGGCCCATACCGGCAATGCCCAGAACTGCGATGCCGCTGATGCCCAGGATGATAATCGTGGAGACGATGACCAAGTTGCGGACCTTAGACAGGTCAACTTGCTTTTCAATCAATGTGCGGATGCCCACTGAAGCAATCATTCCGAAGAGGAGGATGACAATTCCACCCATAACCGGCTCAGGAATTGTAGCCAACAGGCTGCCAACCTTGGGACTGAGACTGAAGAGGAGAACGAAGAGGGCTGCTCCCTGAACGACAACCGGGTTATGGACGCGGGTGATAGCCAGAACACCGATGTTCTCGCCGTACGTGGTATTGGGTGGTCCACCGAGGAAGCCGGCCCAGGTTGTGGCGAGACCGTCACCCAGCAGGGTCCGGTGTAGTCCGGGCTTAACTAAGTAGTCTTTTTCAACAGTTTTGCTGATTGCCAGCATGTCGCCCAGGTGCTCGACCATGGTGACAATGGCAATCGGCGCAATTAGAAGGATTGCTGCAGGGACGAAACTGGGGAGGAGGAATTCTACGCCCCCAGATTGCAGGTAATCAGCTTCGGCTACGAACCGTGGCATGGCTAGCCAGCCTGCGTCCGCTACCGGGGAGAAGTCAATCAGGGCCTCAGGCATCAGTCGGTTTGCCAGAGCACCTAAGCTGTTGGCCACACTTTCCATTTGAAGGAGCAGGGTCATGAGATAACCGCTGACGATGCCGATAAGAATTGGGATCAGTTTAAACATTCCCTTGGCGAAAAGACTGACGGCAATTACTACGGCCAGCGTAAAACCGGCGATGAACAAATTGCCTTCGGCCATATCTTTGGCCACCGGCGCCAGGCCCAAACCAATGGTCATAATTACTGGGCCGACAACTACCGGCGGAATGAAGCGCTGAATTGCTTTGATACCTACCGCCTTTACCAGCACGGATGTCAGAAGATAGATAAGACCGGCGATGATGCAGGCGCCGGTGGCGGCGGAAAAGCCGTGTTCGCCGGACACCAGGATTATCGGGGCGATGAATGCAAAGGATGAACCTAAGTAGGCCGGGATTCTTCCGCCGGTCACCAAATGAAAAATGATGGTTCCGGTGGCGCTGGTGAACAGGGCTGTGGCCGGATGGAGGCCGGTGAGTAAGGGGACAAGAACGGTGGCGCCAAACATGGCGAAGACGTGTTGAATGGACAGGGGCAACAGTTTGCCAATCGACATTCCTTTAATTTGCATGTGAACTCCTCCTCTTCCAAGTTTTTGTCTTATGTGCATAAAAAATACCCCGTCGGCGGGGTACAAAAGTACGGTACTTGAGCACAAAAAAACACCGTCCTTGCCAGCCTCGCCGGACTGCTTTAAAGGAAGATTTACGCACGTATTTAGTTGTTGCTAACATTACCATAAAATATTAAGCCGGTCAAGGGATAATAATTTGCATAGCGGACAAAATAAAACTGCCGACAGAGAGTGGCCCAAAATACTTGGGCAGGCCCCAAATAGGGCTGGGAGGAAAGCATTCTCTGTCGGCTTTTTATGTGCATAGTTGGGCCTCGGGGCGGTGAACATATTTTTATAGGGGTGCGGGAGGTAAAGAATGGACTATAAAAAGCCAAAAAAGGGTTACCGATTGCCTCATAGGGCAACGGACTTGAAAGAGCGTAAATCGGAACCAGAAAGACTTGAGCAGGTAAGTGCTGATCTACAAACAAATGTTGATGCTGTTAACAAAGTATTTGAAGACAGTTTGGATTTTATCGTTCGGGAATTGGAGCTGGGACCTACCGGTGAGTTGAAGGTAGTCCTGGTGTTTTTGGAAACTCTAAGTGACAAGGAATTATTAAGTGAGTTCATCCTCAAACCTTTGGCGGAACTTGCTTTCCGCCGGGAGGATATCGTTAAGGCCCCGGCCCGGCTCAGCGCCAACTTGCCATCTGCGATAGCTTTGGAGGAAGAGTCGGAATGGGAAGAGGTGCTCAAGAAAATTGTCACCGGTCATGCGGTTTTGTTTCTCGATGGTTTCGATAAAGCTCTGGTCATGGAAGTTCGGATGTGGAACGAGCGAGCTGTCAGCGAACCCCAGTCTGAATCTGTGGTAGTCGGGCCCCGGGAGGGATTTGTCGAGAGCTTAATCACTAATGTCAGTCTGCTCAGACGCCGGATGCGCACTCCCAATCTGATTATGGAAGCGATTCCAATCGGCACCACCACCAACACCAATGTGGTTCTTTGTTACGTCAAGGGTGTTGTCGAAGATGAATTGGTGGATTCGATAAAAAATCACTTAAAAGCAATCAATGTTGAGGCCATGTACGGTTCCAATCTTGTCAACGAGATTTTGTCGCCGGCCAAGCATACACCATTTCAGATGTTTTCCACCACTGAAAGGCCTGATAAAGTTGCTTCGGCAGTTATGGAGGGGCGGGTGGGAATATTGACCGAAAATACCCCAATGGCCCTGATTATCCCCACTGTGTTTTGGCAGTTCTTCCAGGCCAGCGAGGATTATTATGAACATTATCCGCTAGCGACAATGAATCGCCTGCTGCGGATGTTTGCTTTCTTTTTGGTGGTTGGATTTACTGCATTTTATGTGGCCATTGTCACATTCCATCACGAGATGGTGCCGACCCAATTGCTCTTATCTATGGCCGCGGTTCGGGAGCCGGTGCCGTTTCCCACGGCATTGGAAGCACTATTTTTGGAAATTACCCTTGAGGCATTGCGGGAGGCGGGGCTGCGTCTGCCCAAACCTGCGGGCCAGGCCGTCAGTATAGTTGGCGCTTTGGTAATGGGCCAGGCGGCGGTGGAAGCGAATCTTGTTTCGCCCCAATTGGTAATTGTCGTCGCGCTTTCAGGGATTGCCTCGTTTATAATCCCTGATTACTCCTTCGTTATTGCCTTGCGGATCTTGAAGTTTGGCTTTATTTTGCTGGCCAGCGTCTTTGGTGTCCTGGGATTGATGATCGGTTACATGCTCTTGGGAGTGCATCTCAATTCCCTGCAGGCCTTTGGCGTGCCATATATGTCGCCGGTGACGCCGTTTAAACTTCGAGACATGAAAGATATCTTTGTGCGGGCGCCTTGGTGGGCAATGAACAAACGAGGGCCGGAGGATTCAGACGAGGATGGAGAGGGGGATAATGATGAAGCGTAAGGGCTTTTCCCTCCTGATAGTGTTGTTAACAGTCTGTCTTACGTTGAGTGGTTGTTGGAGCCGCCGGGAGATGGAAGGGTTGGCGTATATTCTAATTCTGGGCATTGACAGGAGTGAAACCGGCGATATAAAATTGGTGGCCCAGTTTGGCTTGCCTGCCACTGAAGAAGCAGGTGATGAGCCGCCGGTTACTACGATTACGGCTGAAGGTCGAGATTTTAATGAAGCCCTGGACGATATGTTTACCCAGAGCAGCCGACGGCCTTACCTCAGTCATCTGCGTCTGGTGGTACTGGGCGAGGAGTTGGCGAAAAGCGGTATCTGGCAATCTATGGATTTCCTGCGGCGCGACGTGCGAATGCGACTAAATACCAAGATTGTCGTCACCCAAGAGGATCTGGAAGATTTGTTGGAGACGGTGGAAACTATGCACTCCCAGCCAGCGCTGGCGATAATCGATCAGTTTCGCTTTAATGCCGAACGGTCCCGAATTGTTCGGGCTGAGATCATGGATGTGGTGGCCATGCTGCTAGAGCCCGATCTTGAGCCGGTGATGCCGATGATCGAGGCCGGTGAAGACCGGTTTACGATGGGAGAAACAGCTATATTTTCCGGACCGATAATGGTTGGTCAGGCCAACAAGAATCAGACATTTGGGCTACTGCTGCTCCAGAACCGGGTCCGGGGTGGCGTTGTTGTGGTGCCCTGCGGCGAAGATACCCACGCTGCCCTGCAGATTCTCAGTAGCAATACAAATATAGAAACCAGTTGGCTGGATGATCAGCTTCATGTCTCAGTCCTTGTTGAGAGCAAAATGCAGCTGAATGAGTTTGCCTGTACCGATGCCCCGGATTTGCAGCGAACGGTGGAGCATCATCTAGTAAATTTAATGAACGAAACCATCGAGCTTAGCCGGGACCTTGATACTGATTTTATGGGGCTGGCATTTCATTTTCGCAGGACCTATCCTGAGCAATGGTCAGCGCTCCGGGATCGCTGGCCGGAAATTCTCAATGAAGCAAGCTTTGACTTACAGAGCCGGGTGCATATCCGCCGTCAAGGCCAAATTCCCCGCTAGAGGAGAGCTATATGAAAAAAGTCTCTATGCTGGAAGTCATGTTATTATCGGTAACGGTGGTAATTTCGACCGCTGTGTTATTTATGCCGTTTCTAACTGCCCGTGCGGCAGGGCAGGACGCATGGATTTCAACAATTGTGGCAGGAGCCGTGGCCTGTATCCCCGCCTGGTCTGCCGGTGCAGTTATGGCCCGCTTCCGAAAAAAATCCATTATTGAAGTGCTTCCCCGATTACTGGGGACTGTGCTGGGCAAACTGTTTGGCGCAGTTTATGTGATATTCTTTTTGTTTGCAGCGATTTTGATTTTTTGGCATTTAGAAGAGTTTGTCGTTGGAACCTTGATGCCTGAGACTCCCGAAGCGGCAGTGCGTTTATTGTTTTTGACCGCCGCAGCTTATGGTGTTATCAAAGGAGCGGTGCCGATACTGCATACCAATTTTTATGTGATGCCGGTGGGAATCGTTGTGATAGCTCTGGTAATTGGCCTGCCAATTGCCAAGATGGATTATCGGTTTTTGCTGCCGGTTTTTGAACATGGGCCCGGACCAATGCTCAGCGGGGCCGCCTTGCTGCTGGGCTGGCTATGTCAGATTCCCCTGGTTGTCTTTATGTATCAGCGCTACGTGGAGAAGAAATTCCTGCCGAGTGCCGGCCGTAAGGCGTTGCTGGCTGTTCTGATCACCAGTCTGGCACTTTTGGTCGGCGCCCTCGGTACGCTTGCTGCCTTTGGTCCCCGCCAGGTGGCAGGTATGTACTTCCCATCCTTTTCAGTGGCCAGAATTATTTCAGTCGGTGCTTTTTTTGAGCATATTGAAGTAATCTTTGTCGCTGTATGGATTGCGGCGATGTATGTAACAGCGGTGTTTTATCTGCAGGCGGTGGCGGATGGATTTTCTGATCTATTATCATTGAAAAATAAAAACTGGTCGTATCTATGGCTTTTCCCAATCGTATTTGCCTGGCCTTTTTTCTTTGATTTGAACATAGACGATCTTGTGTTTGTGCTAGAAAATTTAGCCCCCTGGGTTTCCATAGTTTTAGGCGGGGTAATGCCGCTATTGCTTTTGTTGCGGGTGCTTCTAATACCCGAACAAAAACAGAGCCCGGAAGGCTCTGATCAGACTTGATATTGGTCAATTTTTTTGCCGAGGACGGTTTGGGTTAGTTTTGAAGCCAGCCAAACCATGTTCACATTGCTGCGGGCGGCCAAGGTACGGAAAAAGGGAGTTTTAATCACCGACATTGCCTTGTCGAAGTCATCATCGGTAAAATTGTCCAGATAACGCCGCAGCGTACGCAGTCTCTGGTTGCGCAAAGTCCAAAGCTTGATTAGCTGATCAAAGTCCTCGCCCTCCACAATTGCCTTGGCTGCAGCAGCGCCGCTGGCCACCGAGGCGATTTGCCCAAAGGCGAAGAGCGGGTCGAGAAAGCCGCCGGCCAGCCCGGTAAAAATCATGTTCCGAAATTGATATTGGTGGACGTGGCCAATATGGTGCTGGGTTTCATATTCCTCAAGGATTTCAATATCCCAGTCAATCGTATCCAGGAATTTCTTCCAATTGATTGCCGCCGCATGGGCGCCGGCTTCCTGCATATTGAGGATTAGCGAGCCCTTGTGGTCGTTCCAGGGAACAAAATATCCGTAGGCACGCTGGCAAAAATCGGTGTTAAACCACATGACTATAGTTTGGGGATCGAACTGGCCCGTGACAGTTGCGCCCTTAATATAGCCGGCAATGTCCAGCTGCCAGTTTCCGGTGACGGCTGCCACATCCGGGGTGCCGTTGGCCACTACAACATGGTCGTAATCCTCGGAAAGCTGACGGAAGTTCACAACCTGGCCATACTTAACCGGGGAACGGATGTGGTCCAACAATTGATTGTACACCGAACCGGTGGCGGACCCCATCAGGACAATATAGCCCATGTTTCCGGTCATCGATGCCGAATTATTTTTTGAGTAAAAATTTACTCTGGTTACCCGTTCCATTGGCTTGATGACAATTCCGTACTCAGTCTTCAGGTAGGCAATGGCATCGGTGATTGGTCGGTACATGATATTCATCCAACCGGCGGTGTGATTGAACCCGCGTCCGCCAACAGTATCCTGGACCTCGTAAATATCGGGCCTGATTCCGTATTTCTCAAGCTCAAAGGCGCAGGACAGTCCGGCAACCCCGGCGCCCATAATTGCGATTCGCATACATCCAGCTCCTTTATTGTGCTGGCAATAGTATGCGTCCCAAAAAACGAATTTATTTCCCTTGACATTCACGTTCATATTACGTAAAATAATCATTGTCGTGGGGATGTAGCTCACTTGGGAGAGCGCTTGAATGGCATTCAAGAGGTAAGGGGTTCGATCCCCCTCATCTCCACCAAATTTAAATTTAAGCCTTGGGCAAAATGCCTGAGGTTTTTGTTTTTGATTAACAAAATTTTGGCAGGAAAATGTTACTACTACACCGAAAGTTCAACCCAGCGAATTTTTGCGCTGCATAATTTTTTCGACTTTCTCGCAAACTTAAGTTAAGCAATGACTTCGGAGGTGTTGGTGATAAATAATAAGACTGTGCTCCTTATCTTTGGCGGCTTGGTTGTGGCCCTGGCGGCATTTATCGTGCTCAGGGGATTGGGTGAAGATCCACTGCCCGATCCTGTTCCCGACGGGGAAGATAATGGTCAGGTGGAGGATGTTGAGTACGATACCTTTGCCGGCCGGCTGTTTGTAAATGAACAGGAACTTGAGTTGGATAATGAGCCATTGGTGGATAAGGGTCTTATTTACCTACCTGTTCTGGAGTTGGTAGACAAATTGGACGCGCCACTGACCTATGACCAGGATACGGGGAGTTTGCTGGTGGCGGGCAGCAGTCTGCCGGAAGATGCTGATGAAGAAGAAGGGATTCAGGTTTACCGGGAGGGTACCGCAATAACTCCTGGAAATGTGATTGAGCTTGACGATGAGTTGTACATATCCGGCCGGGAGCTGGCGCCGCTTTTACGTTATTTCTTTTATGAGAACCTGTTTGCCAATGAGATATATTTGGTTGATGCGTCTGTTGTTGCCCGGGACGGCACTTACACGGCAGTGCGCCACCGGGATGCCCGGGGATGGGCGTCGGAATTGACCATGACCATCGTCGGCGGAGAAATTACCGAGGTTACCTATGACGAGTATGATGAAGAACGCGAGGCTAAGTTTGCCAGTGAAGGGTACCTGGAGAACTGGCAGGGTAATAACCCTGATGTTGATCCTGTTGCCTTGCGGGACCAATTGCAGGCCCAACTACTGGAGGTTCAACACCCTGCCGATGTGGATTTGACTTCAGGCGCTACCGGCACGTACAAACAGTTTGTGGAGCTGGCATCGGTTACCCTGGCCCAGGCAAGGCGGGCCGCTGTCGTTCCACCCCTGACCGATGGTGAGTATATTATGGTCGGGCCGCCCAGCGCCACCGGCGGTTGGATGCCTTGGATTTCTGTAGAGGTTGCCGATGGCCGCATCACCCAGGTGATCTATGATGATATCGATGAGAATCTGGACGGCAAACGGGAAAATGAGGGGTATTTACAGAACTGGCGCAACGCATATCCAGAAGTCGATCCAGTGGCAATTATCGCCCAACGGGAAGAAAATATTGTTCAAACCCAGGACCCCAATACCGTCGATGCAACGACCGGCGCCACGGCCTGGGGCACAAATATGAAGAAATTTATCACCGGTGGCCTGGACCATGCCCAGCTGTCGCCTTTGGGTACGGTGAGCTATGACCAGATATACGTACTGTTTGGCGAGGCAAATGACAATGGCGACCGACCACAGCTGCTCTTGGCGACAAGCGATGGCCAATTGGTGCTGGTTGATTTCAGTGATTATCGGAACGGGATTCCAAAGAAACTAGATAATCCCTACTTGAACCGGTGGCAAGACCAATATCCGGATGTTGAGCCGGTGGAATTGGTGCTGGAAATGGAACAAACTTTCTTGGAAACCCTTGATCCCGATGAACTCGATGCAATTTCCGGCGCCACCGGCTGGCGCGATTCCTTCCAAGAGCTGGCGCGTAGGGCGATTGAGCTGGGAATAATTCAATAAAAGAAGAAAACTCCGCAGCTGCGGAGTTTTTTGTTGCAGGTTATTCCATGTAAGTGCCGAATAAACAAGTGCAGGGTGATTAGAATAGGCTGGTAGCTGCTAGAAATTTCATTTGTGTTTCGGGCAGGGTTTATCTGGCTTCTAATCGAATCTTAACCAATGAACATAGTACCGGGAGTGATTTGCTTGAAATTGTTGACCTGGATTCGGAACATAAAATTTCCTAAGTTGAGAGTTCCCAAACTGAGATTCCCGAAAGTTATTAAAATAACTAAACCGAAGCTGCCCCGCTGGGGTTTTTTTACCCGATTGCGGAATCTGAACTATAAGGCACTATTGCAGATAAAATTTCTGCGTTGGGTAACTTTAGGGCTGCTGCTCTTTGCCAGCATCGGATTGCTGGTGGAAGCGAATTACGGACAGCGGACGGAAATCATTGCCGGATATCTAGATGCCGAAGACGAAAACGTAGTAATTTCTGTTGTCGCTGGCGATTCACGTAATCAAATAACTGTACCGGCGGGTTCACTTATTCGCCGACAGTTTGAAGAACAAACGGAGCAAATGTACTTGACAGTGTTACGGATTGCAGGTAACAAAGTGTTCTTTGACCGCATCCAAAGTCTGGACCCTGCCGATATAAACACTGGTCTCGGTGACAACTTGAGTCAGGTGGCGGTTGGAGTCCGCCCGGTTTTGACAGAAATGATTGGCCTTGAGCAGTATATCTATGGGTTACGGGTGCCAATCTGGGCCCGGGACATTGCCGCCGACCGTGTTTCGTATCATCAGGACATGAATCCTGAAGTCAAGGAGTTCTTGGATGGCGAATTGGCGGTGGAGGGTGATGTATTTCTTTTGGATTCCCAGGGTCGCATCGGGTCCGTTGCCCTGTTGGGTGAAGAGTTTTTGACCCTGCCTGGGTTTTTACGCAAAACGGTAAGGGTGCTCCTGTATGCTGCCGCGCTGGGCGCATTTTTCACGGTCCTCGCTTATCTTTGGCCGTCTTTGGCCAAAAAAGGCAGAGCAATCCGGGACCAGGTTTCCAACCGGTTTGCTTCCCGGGCCAGCTGAGTCCCGCTCAGCCAGAGAGCGCGCATTTTCTCGGTTTCGCGGACCTTAGGAGCCTGGTCAGTTGAAAAGATATAATGCAGGCCCAAATGAACTGCTCCCACCGCATTGGAGTCGTCGTTAATCAGTCCGCTCAATCGGGCTGTAAACGGCGGCTTTATCCATAGTTCTTCGACTAGCTCCCGGTCACGGCCGGCTTCGATTGTCTTATGCAAATCATCCCGTTGGTCTTGGGGATTTATATGCCCACCCACGCCGATGGAGAGTTTGCCGTGGAGGCGTTTTTCACTTTGGGCGCGGGTGCGTTCAAGGGTGAGGATGTCAGTCCCTTTGCAGATTGTCACGTAGGGAATAAGCTGCCGGTATCCCGGGTCTGCTTCCGCCTGGTCGCGGTCAATAAACCGGTGGTGTTTAGCGCATACGCAAATAATACGGTTCATTTCATTATCAGTAATGTAGTTTTCAGCCGGCAGAGCCAGTGCAGTAGTAGGTACTGCCAGAACTTGTTCTTTCATTGTTAAAGCCCCCTTTTGTATACGCCCATGATATGTCACAGCCCTTGATGCGGTCAAGCGCTGTGGCATTTTTTGTGTGCCTGAAGAATAAAATTTAGCCAAGGGGGGGGGCTAATGAATCTAACCTTCCGGATCTTGACAATAGTTTGTGTAGTTTTGTTGGTGGTGACGGTCGGTGTCAACATTCTGCAAAGATTCACTCAGAACGTTGACCATTGTTGCTGTGAAAGCAGGGACTTGTATCTGAGGCAGCCGCCACTCTTTGGCCCTGATGTATTAGAACTGCAGCTACGTTTAAAGACACTGGGTTACTTCACTGGTGATGCTGACGGGGTTTACGATTCCCGAACTGCAGAGGCGGTGCGCGCGGCACAACGGGACCTGGGTGTCCCGGTTGACGGAATCGCCCGGGTGGAGTTTTGGCATTTGCTCTACCATGGTGAGGATGCTACCGATCATGAGGAGTTGGCGCCGCCAGAGGGGGAGCTGCATATTGAAATTTACCTGCATAAGCTAGAGTTGACGGTTTTCTCTGATGGTGAGCCCTATGTGACCTATCCGATTTCTCCCGGTCGCCCGGCGACACCTTCGCCCATGGGAGAGTGGCGGATTGTGGACAAGAGTTATCGGCCCAATGATGCCTTTGGCACCCGTTGGATGCGGCTGAGCGTGCCCTGGGGCGGCTACGGGGTGCACGGCACCAATGCCCCCTGGTCCATCGGCACCGTGGCCAGTTTGGGTTGTATTCGCATGTACAACAAAGATGTTGAGACAATTTACCCGTGGATACCCATCGGAACCAAGGTGATTATCACCGGCAATTACCATGTTACATTTAAGACTCCTTACCGCAGGGGGCGGGTTGGCCAGGATGTTGTGCTTGTGCAGTGGGCTATGCGGGACCTCGGATTTTGTCCCGGCGAAGCCAATGGCACCTTTGACGAGGAAATGGAAGCTGCGGTCAAGGAGATGCAGGAATTCTTTGGCCTGGAGCCAACGGGAATAATCGGCGATACCGAGTTCTGGTTGCTCGGTGTGCAGTAGAGGTGGGGGAAAATGCGTAAGTTTTCAGCGGTGTTGCTGAGTCTCGTACTGGTGAGCTGGAACTGGTGCCCGTTTGGCGGGCGGGAGCAGCCGGTGGATCCCAATGCTGTGGTGCAGGAGGATGTCAATTACATCATCACTTTTTGGGATGTGGAGCTGCCCCCGGTACTGGCTGCCGACGCCTATCGGGAACGGACCGAGGAAATTGTCCGGGATTTCAACGCCCTTAAACCGAACATTACGGTAGAAATGCGCTGGCTGCCCTGGGATCAGGCCCAGGCAGAGCTGGAGCGGGCATTGAAGAACGGGGTGCCGCCGGATCTGTACGCCGATTGGCAGGGGATAGCCAAGTATAATCATACACTGCAGATTCCAGCCGAATTATACCTTGGCGATGTACTTACTCCCGCTGCGGAACGGGGAGTGACCCGCCAGGGCGAACGCTGGGCCTGGCCGCGTTTCATCTGGCCGGCGGGACTGCTTGCCCTGCGTTCAGATCTGCCTGTGGGAGACTCAGAATTGGACCGTTTGCTGGAGAGGGGATGGACTTGGGCTGAGTTGGAAGACTGGTTGCTGGAGCATAATCTGCAGATTATAGTAAATGATTATCAGGGACGATTCAGCGGGCAGCTGTTACAGGCGGCCACCGGTCGCGGGCTGTCCCGGCCACCGGGGCCTCAGGAGGTATTTGATATCCTCTCCCGGGTAGAGAAATTGCGCGACTTACGGCTGTTGCAGAGCGGGGGGATTGAAGAAATTCAGCGGGGCAGTACAATACTTGGTGGTGCGGGAATGCCGACGGGGTTTTGGCTCAGCGAGTATTTTGATGAGCACCTGGTTTTGCTGCCTTTGCCGGGTATCGGAGAGAACAGGTATTATCCGGTGACTGTGCTGTCGCTGCTTCATTTTCGTCAGGCTCGGTATCAGGGTGACGACCATTCCCGGGCTGTGGCTCAGGCGGCGGAATACCTATCTCGGGAACAGGCGGCGCGGCTCGGTAACATGTTTTATTCTGCGCCGGCTTTTGCCGACCTTGATTGGGACAGCGCCGGTCTGCCCGCCTGGCAATACAGTTTTTTAACAGATGCCGCACGATTGGGAACACCGCAGGAGGCGGTGGATAATCAGACCCGTCAACAAGAAAAACGCTTTCGGGAGGAGCTGAACTCAGTCCTGGTCAGCTTTTGGGATGGAAAGGTTGATGCGGCCACTGTCGCCCAATGGATACTGGATCATGGTGGAGAATCGGAATAAAATATGGTAACATATGCATAAAAAGTGGTAGTTGGGAGCGAAACACATGCAAAAAGTTTACCTGGACAACGCTGCTACAACTTTTTTGCACCCAGATGTTATAGCTGCAATGCAGACGGTGTTGGAAACTGTCCCCGGCAACCCTTCGTCTCTGCATCAGCTGGGTGTGGAAGCGGAACAGGTTGTGAATAAGGCCCGAGCCCAAGTGGCGAAACTTTTGGCGGTCCGCCCGGAAGAGCTTTATTTTACCTCTGGCGGAACCGAGGCCAATAATCTGGCAATAAAGGGTGTTCTGCACTCACGCTCCGGCCAGATTGTGACCACGACAATCGAACATCCCTCTGTGCGTGAGGTCGTACGCGCCCTTGCTGCCCGGGGGCGAAATGTTGTCACCCTGCCGGTTAACCGACAGGGTGAGCCTGATTTGGCGCTGTTGGATGCTGCGTTGAAGGAGCCAACGGCGCTAATCAGCGTTATGGCGGTAAACAACGAAACCGGACAAATGCTGCCGGTAGAGGAAATTGCCAAAATAGTGCGGGAGAAGTCGCCCAAGACATTAATTCATGTTGATGCCGTCCAGGCGCCGGCGAAGCTGTTGCAAGCGCCGGGAAAATTGGACATCGATATGTTCAGTGTCAGCGCCCATAAAATCCATGGGCCCAAGGGAGTCGGTGCCCTTTGGGTCCGCCGCCGGGATTGGCTGGAGCCGCTTTTCCACGGAGGCGGGCAGGAGGGGAGCCTGCGCTCTGGCACAGAGAATGTCAGTGGTATCGCCGGATTTGGCGCAGCTGGCAAGCTTGCTGCGAACAATGCCCGGGATTGGGTGGCCGTGGTGGAAAGATTGCGGCAGCGCTTTGTGCAGGGCTTGGAGAAGCTGCCGTGCCGCCTGCTTTTCCAGGGTGATTGCGTTCCCCATATCGTTGCCGTGGCGTTTCCTGGTTTTCAGGCGGAGATCCTCTTACAGGCCTTGTCTGCCCGGGGAGTTTATGTCTCCGCAGGCGCCGCCTGTTCTGGCAAGAAAGGCAACCTTAGCCATGTGTCCCAGGCGCTGGGGTTGACTGACACCGAAGCCCGGGGTGTGCTGCGGTTTAGTTTTTCAGCATTTAATACCGAAACGCAAATAGATTATGCCCTGACAAGTTTGGAGAATATATTGGATGAATTGGCATTTGTGCGTGGAAGGAGCACCAGAAGTGGCAGATAAATTGCTTTTACGGTTTGGGGAAGTTGGTTTAAAGGGAAAGAATCGCTCTTATTTTATCAATGCGCTGATTGCCAATGTCCGGCGGGCGTTGGCTCCGGTGCTGGGGGATGTGCGGATCACTAGCCCCTATGGACGGATCTTTGTCGATTTGCCCGATAATTGCGATTTGGAGGACGTTCGGGGGGCTATGCAGAGAGTCTTTGGCCTGGTTTCTTGCAGCCCTGTCCAGGCTGTGGCCCTGGATATGGACAGCATCCGAGCTGCAGCTTTAGCAGAACTTAAATCAGGTGAGCCGGCGACCACATTTAAAGTGGATAGTCGGCGGGCCTTGAAAACCTTTCCCCTTAATTCCCAGGAAATAAATCAGGAACTGGGCGGCTTTTTGTTGCAAAACTGCCCGGGGGTGAAGGTGGATATACATAATCCCCAGCGCACGGTTTCGGTGGAGGTGCGCAGGGAAGGGGCGTTTGTGTTTTCACGGATTTGGCCTGGGCCTGGCGGGATGCCCGTTGGCGTTACTGGTAAAGGTGTATTGCTTCTGTCCGGAGGCATTGACAGTCCGGTGGCCGGATGGCTGGCCATGAAGCGGGGCATTGCTTTGGAGGCGCTATATTTTGACACCCCGCCATTTACTTCGCCCCGGGCGTTGGCCAAAGTGGAAAAACTGGCACGTCAGCTCTCCCGCTATGGGCCGGTAAATTTACATGTGGTAAATTTTACGGCTGTTCAGCAGGCATTGATGGAAACAACGCCTGAGGATTTAACAATTACGGTGATGCGGCGTTTTATGTACCGGGTTGCCGAGGCGCTGGCAAAGCGCAAATCGTGCCTTGCGTTGATTACAGGTGAAAGCGTCGCCCAGGTGGCGAGCCAGACTCTGGAAAGTATTCAGGTTATCAATGACGTTGTCCGGCTGCCTGTACTGCGGCCGGTGGTTACCATGGATAAGGTGGAGATTGTCGAACTGGCCCGGCGCATTGAAACATACGAGACTTCGGTTGAACCCTATCAGGATTGTTGTGCTTTGTTTGTTTCCAAACACCCGAAAACCCGGCCCACCCTAAAACAGGCGGAGGCGGCAGAATCTGGACTGGATGTAGATGATTTGGTGCAAACTGCATTGAAGCAGATAAACACCAAAACATATAAAGATTATGCCGAGGAGGAGGTGGTAACATGAAGAAGTGGCGGTGCACAGTGTGTGAATACATTTATGACCCTGCTGTAGGTGAAGGCGATATTCCTGCCGGGACTGCGTTTGAGGATCTTCCCGATGACTGGGTATGCCCTGAATGCGGTGTTGATAAGGACTTTTTTGAAGAAATAGATGAATAAAGAAATCAGGGTGCGATGGCACCCTGATTTTTACTTCTGCGGTTGATTATACTTTGTTTCTGCCTGGTCCACCAACTCTGGCGGTGCTTGCCGGTGGTTAAAGATGCCCCGTCGTTGCATAATTTGATTTAGGGATGAAGCGATTTTGTGCTCATCTTCCAGCAGCATCACCAAGTCAGTGTGGATGTCCTGCTCGGCGGCAATATGGGCGGCCTTGTCATAAAGATTGGTCAAATCCTCTTGGATTTGTAAGAGTTCGGCGAAAATTTGTGCTGCGGTGAGTTTGTTGTTCATTTATTTCACTCCCTGATTCAAACGCTCATGTTGCTGTAAATATTTCAAAAGAGAATTATAATGCTCGTTATGGGTTTTGCTGATGTTTTGACAGATTTCTCTTAGCTCCGGGTCTTCGGTCTGTTTGGCAAAGGCTTTGCACTTTTCGACGGCAGTTTCCTCTGCGTCAAGACATTGTTGGATATGCTGCAATTCTTCAACGCTCAGATCGTGTTTTCCCTGCACATTTTATCCCTCCATAAATTTCTAATCGGTTTAGTATCACACCGCGAATTTTTTTTATACTCTCGCCCGCCGGACATGCCTGTGGTATACTTTATACGAATGAGGAGGGCGGGAATTGGACGTTAGCAAACTGGATAATGAACAGATACATAAGCTGCAGACAGTTTTGGCCGCAGATTCACTGGCCAATTATGAACTTTTGTGGGTGTTGGAGGGGTGCCTTGCCAATGCCGCCAGTCAAGTATATGGGCTGGGAGACCCGGTCCGGCCGGCCGGCATCTTGGTAATTCATCGACAGTGCTTGTGGCTACGTGTCCAGGAAGAGCGTTGGTTGGAACCTTTGCTGGAAAAGTTGCCCCGGGAACCGATATACAGGTTTTACACCACCGAGGAAGCGATGCTGGATATGCTCATGCGCTGGTTCCCCCAGGGGGAATATTCCCAATCATCTCTGATGGTGCGAAATGTATCTAAGAGTTGGCGCAAGCGCTTTGATGTCCGGGTTGAACGGGTAGATTCGGGGCCGGATATGGCTGGGTATTTGTTCAACATATATGCCGACAGTTCGCTGATTGCAGCTGTGTCGGGGCAATCACATGTGGCCCCGTACTTGGAGTTGGTGAGCTGGAAAGTTTATGAGCAGGACAGCTATTATCAATTGCTGGAACCGGTGTTTGGCGCGCTGACAAGTCACTGCCTGGAAACCGAACAACCGGTTGTGGTCCGGAGCGGAGACGCCAATCTGTTGACAGTTCTGGAATCTTTGGGTTATAAGTCCTTTAGTCCGCTTTATTATTATGTGGCGGCGGCAGAATAAACGCTGTTGTGGTATTTTTTCCCGTGGGTGAAATACTTACATCAGAAAATCAGCTTGGAGGTTTGTTATGCACGTACTATTAATTGCGCTGTACAGTTATCTTCTGGGGGCTTTGCCTTCGGCATACCTGATTGGCAAGTTTAAGCATGTTGATATAACAAGCGAGGGAAGCGGCAATATCGGCGGCACTAACGCTTACCGGGTATTGGGCGCTAAATTAGGGGTCTTGGTTGCCCTAATGGATGTGGGCAAGGTGATTGCTGCCCTGCTGATCACGATGAATTGGTGGGGCGGAGAGGCGCTGGCAGTTGCAACATCAGCCCTCTTTGCCGTTGTTGGACATAATTGGTCTGTCTATGTTGGTTTTCGGGGTGGCAAGGGAATCGCGGTTTCCATTGGCACTTATGTCTTCCTCTTTCCCGGTTTGGGTTTGGTAGGTCTGCTAATCGCTCTGTTTAACGTAATCGTAACTAAATATGTTTCTCTAGGGTCGCTAAATTTTGTGGCAGCAATGACTGCGTTGTTGTGGACGGTACCGGGTTATGCACTGGAGTATAGAATTTTGTCTGTTCTGCTGATGGCAATGGCTGTATACCGTCACCGCTCCAATATAACGAGACTACGGGAAGGCAGCGAGCGGAGGTTTGGACAGTCCTAAGTATTGTGATAAACTTGAATTGTCTGGCTAAAAAACCATTATAAGGGGGCATATTCATGATTAGCACTGAGAAGTATCGTGATGCGGTGGTAAAGACTACAGTTGACCTGATTAAGATTCCCAGCGTAAAAGAGCCCGGAACAAAAGAGAAACCCTTTGGCGAGCCGATTGACCATGCACTGCGCTTTATGCTTGACAAAGGGCAGGAGCTGGGGTTTGATACCAAAAACTACGATGGCTATGCTGGTCATATTGAATTTGGGGAAGGCGAAGAAATTCTCGGCATTCTCTGTCACCTGGATGTTGTTCCCGCTGGTGATGACTGGTCCTATCCTCCTTTTGAAGGAGAAATTGCAGAAGGCAAGCTCTACGGAAGGGGAACATTGGACAACAAAGGGCCGGCAGTAGCAGTGCTTTATGCCATGGCTGCCCTCAAGGACGCGGGTTTTACGCCCCATAAACGGATTCGCCTGATCCTTGGCACTGATGAGGAAAGTGGTTGGGAGTGTATGCAGCATTATTTGGCCCACGCTGAAAAGCCGGATCTGGGCTTTACGCCCGATGCCGTGTTTCCGATAATCAATGCCGAAAAAGGAATTGTCATGGTGCGACTCCAGGGGCCGTGGCCGGAAAAAGAAGGCTACTCCCTCATGGAACTAAGAGGCGGTCACCGGGCAAATATGGTTCCCGACCGCTGTCTGATTCGCCTTTCCGGTGGCAATATGCCAGCTCTCGATGAATTTTTACCCCAGATCGGCGCCAACGAAGCGCAAGTTTCGGTGAACTCCATTGGGGCGGCCGTAGAGATTGAGGTCAGAGGTGTGTCGGCCCATGGCAGTACCCCGGAAAAAGGCGTGAACGCCATTGCCCATGCGCTGAAAATACTTGGGGGCTTAGGGTTTGACGGCGGGTTGACAGGTCTGCTGGCGGACAAAGTTGGGTTTGGTTGGGATGGCGAAGGCCTTAATCTCAAACTCTCCGATGCTGATTCAGGGCCGCTGACTTTAAATCTGGGCGTTATTAAATCCGAGGCAGAACATTTGAGCGCTGAGTTGGATATCCGTTACCCCATTAGCTTCAGCAAGGAAGAGATTCTCCAGCGTCTGCGCGCCAGTTTGCCCGATTCTGTGAGTGTCACCACGCTTGACAGCAAACCGCCGCTCTTTGTATCTCCCGAGAGCAAATTGATCAAGGTATTGCAGGATGTCTATACCAAACATACCGGCGACCCGGCAGAACTGATTGCAATCGGCGGGGGAACCTACGCCCGGGCATTGGACAATGCAGTTGCCTTCGGTCCGCTCTTCCCCGGACGGGAAGAGTTGGCGCACCAGAAGGATGAACATATATCTGTGGACGATTTGCTTATTATGACAAGAATCTTTGACGATGCGATAGCCCGTCTGGCAGAGGAGGATGGAAGCTGATGACTGTGTATTGGAATGCTCCCGGCGTGGAGAATACCGAGTACACCTGTCGCTTGGCAGTGGAACGTGCTGCCGAGCTGGGTATTGAGCAGATTGTTGTTGCCTCCAACACCGGGTACACTGCCGACTTTTTGTTGCACAAGATCTCGAATCTGGTTGTCGTGACGCATCAGGTGGGCTTCCGGGAGCCCGGTGAAGACGAAATGGGCTCTGGGAAACGGGAGGAATTGACTAAACAGGGTGTGAAGATTGTTACTGCCAGTCATCTTTTCGGCAATGTTGACAGAGCAGTGAGCAATAAATTCGGCGGCTTGTATCCGGGAGGGATTGTCGCTCATACTCTGCGGACATTTGGTCAGGGAACCAAGGTCTGCATGGAAATTGCCGTTATGGCTCTGGATGCCGGAGCAATCTCCTATGGCAAAGAGGTAATCGCTATTGGAGGGTCCCGTCGGGGCGCAGACACGGCAATGGTTCTCACTCCCGAGCATGCCAAAGATATATTCGACACACAGGTGCATGAATTGATTTGCAAACCAAGAACTGGGGGAGATAAGCGATGAAGGTTGGCATTGTCGGCAATGAAAGTGCTGTTGCGCCGGTTTATGAGTTAATAAGCCGACGAGACGGGGTTGAGCTCTGCTGGCTGGCAGGCGTGGAAGGCGGGGAGCAATTTGCTTGTCCCTGCTTTGCCGAGGCAGTAACTGCCATGGAGCAATCCCCGGTGGAGTTGGTGATTGACTGTACCGGGTGGGTCCAGGCCGGACCGGATGTAAAAGTTGTTGATAGTGAGTCAGCGATGATGCTTTTGGGATTGGGGAATCGAAATTTGCCTGCGATTACAGATGGAAGCACTTTGGGTGCAGCATCCAGCCAGATGGCCGATAACATTCAAAAGATCGTCGGTCATATTGAAGGGATGACCCGGAATGCAAACAAGTTGGCAGAAGCAGGCGCCCAGCTGGAAGTAGCTGCCCAGGGGATCCTGGCGGCACTGGAGCAAACCACGGACATCTTGAGCTCAATTACGCGGATTGCTAAACGCAGCAAGATTATCGGCCTAAACTCTGCGATAGAGGCAGCCCGGGTTGGCGAGGCGGGTCAAGGATTTATGATTGTCGCCGAAGAAATCAAGACTCTGGCAGATGACAGTTCCCAGTCGGTTCGGGAAATCCAACGGATACTTTCCGGTATCAAGCGTCGTTCATCCGAGTTTTCCGAACGCATCAATACCGTTCAGGATGTTTCCAGCAGTCAGCAGCAGGCGACCAAACAGATTGCCGATTTGCTCGACACCCTCAATCAGCTGGGGAATCAGCTAGTGACACTGAACGATACTGTTGCCTAGGTGGCGATTGAGTTGGACCTAAAGCAGTTTATTAAAGATCAGGCCCGGGCGCTGGGATTTTGCGGTGCCGGTTTCGCCGGCGCTCGCCTGGGCAGCGAGTATACCCGGCGCTTACAGGTGGCGATTCGTCCCCCCTATGTGCGCTGGGAACCGGAAGCAAGGACGAACGCCGCTTCATTACTTCCCGGGGCTCGCTCGGTGCTTGCACTTGCCTTTCCCTATCGGGAGCGGATGGGACTGCAACTGCCCGCCCCCGGTCAGGGATATTTTTCTCCCTTTGCCCAGGCGCCAGATTATCATAGTCTGGTAGGAGAGAAAATCGAAGCGCTGATATCAAAAATCTCCCAGCAGCTGCCCGATTTGCGATCGGCCTATCAGGTGGACAACGGGCCTTGCTCAGAGCGGGTTTGGGCGCTGGCCGCCGGGGTCGGCTGGCAGGGCAAGAATAATTTCATCATTGTGCCTGACGCCGGGTCCTTTGTTTGGCTGGGCTTGTTGGCGTTGGACATTCCCCTAGAACCCGATCAGCCCCTGGCTTCAGCTTGCGGAGATTGTACTCGCTGTCTCGAGGCCTGCCCCACCAATGCTTACCCCGAGGCCAACCGGTTTTTGTGGCCCCGGTGCATGGCATACTGGACTACCGACAAAGGGGAACTAAGTGAGGGCCAATGTCGAATGCTTTCTCGGCATCAAATCGTTTACGGGTGTGATTATTGTCAGTTGGCCTGTCCGCATAATCTGGTCCATGGCGAGCCGGGGACCGTAGAGCTTGCGCCGCTTTTTGACATCTCTGCCGCCGAATTTCGACGCCAGTTTGGCGACACTGCCTTCTGGCGCGGTCGCCGCGTCCTCCGTCGCAACGCCCGCATCGCCGCCGGTCAGCCACCGGGGACGTTTCTCATTGGCTGATTACCTGCGGCGGCGTGTATAAATTACTGCCTTTATAAAAACCTATAAACACTATATTAATTCAGGAGGCAGTGTATGAAGGACAAAAAACGCGCCCGTGAACTGGACAAAATTCGGCAGGACCAGCGCCAGCAATACCAGTCCTGGCAACCGACATCATCACTGACACCATTGGACCAGCTGCGACAGAAGTTGGCGGTTTTGGAGCAGGACGTGCGACAACAGCATCTTGACACCGATGCAGTATTGCAGGACACGTTCAGCCAGGTGACCACCGGTCTTGCCGATTCCCAGAGCACCGCCCAGTTAGAGCAAATGTGTCAAGCGCTTACGGGCCTGATTCAGGAACAGGGCTTGCAGGTGAGCGGCCAACAATATGAACAGGTTCTGTCGGAGTTGGACAAAGCAATCAGTAAGCAGATTCAGACCAGTACCAGTCAAGTAGTGCAAAGCCTGCAGCAAACGGTCACGGCACTTGCCCAATCCAACGCTGCTTTATTGGATTGTCAAAATTACAATCAAATGCTTCAAAATGTCTACCAAATGCAGTTGTTGTTAGCAAACTGGGAATCTGGCAGCGAATCAAAACTTAACTGAAAACAGCCGTTTTGGCTGTTTTTTCTTGACTGCATCGGAGAATATGGTATTCTAAATCATAAGAGATTCGTTTGTCGAAATATACGGGAGGTGTAGTATGGCAGACTTGACGTACGGTCCCTATGTGGAAGAGATAGAGATGTTAATCCGCCAGGTGAGCTTCGTTATTAAATGTCGGGGTAGAGACATACTCAACGATTTTGAAATAACGCCCCCTCAATTTAACGCCCTGCTGCTGTTGGCAGAACATGGAGATATGACGATTGGAGAACTGGGCAGCAGGATGTATCTGGCCAGCAGCACGGCAACAGACCTAATCGACCGTATGGAGCGCAATGATTTGGTGGAGAGGATACGCGATACAAATGACCGCCGGGTTGTGCGTTTGCATATGCTGGAAAATGGCCGCAAGATGATTGACGAAGTTATGGAGAGTCGTAAACGCTATCTTGATAACATTCTCGCCCACCTATCCGAGGCGGAGAAGAAGAAGCTTGTAGAATCTCTGGAGTCGATACACGAGTTGATGCGACACGAATACTCAAGAAAAACCTAATTTTTCCCGCGGCGCTTGCTGCGGTTATTTCTTGTCCTGGGAGATGAGTGCACATTGACAGCGAGAACAGATATGGTCCAACAGGTGGAAAACCTGGAGGACAAAAAACATATCCGTCGCATGGTTATGCTTTTGGCCTGGCCAGCAATTATGGAGATGTTTCTTTCTACTTTGGTTCAGTTTGTAGATACGGCGATGGTGGGGAGCCTGGGTTCAACAGCAATTGCAGCTGTTGGCGTCAGCAACTCGCCGATGTGGTTGTTGATGGGCATTTTTGCGGCTCTAGGGGTGGGCTCAACCGCGCTTGTGGCCCGGTTTGTCGGTGCTCGGCAAATTGAGGATGCCAACGCCGTTGCCCGGCAGTCATTGTTTATGGGATGCGCTTTGGCGGCATTGGTGACGATCCTTGCTTTGCTGTACGCAGACTGGGTGCCGCGGCTGATGGGGGCAGAACCGGAAGTTATTCCCCAGGCTGCCCTGTATATCAGAGTTATCAGCATCACCTTTGTGTTGCACTTTTCTTCATTTATCCTCTCGGGTGTACTGCGGGGTGCGGGTGACACCAAAACGCCGATGCGCATTAACGCAATGGCTAACATAATTAATATCGTAGCAAACTTTATGCTTATCTTCCCTACCAGAACAGTGGTGTTGGCCCTACCGGGAAGCACGGTTTTGGAACTGGTGGTGCCCGGTGCTGGCCTGGGGCTGTTCGGCGCCGCATTGGGGACGGCTTTGTCCCGGGGGATTGCCGGTGTAATTATGCTCTGGATTCTGTTCAGCGGCCGCCAGGGTGTAAAGGTCAATCTGCGCCCCCTGCGCTTCGACCTGCAGGTTATTCAGAGGATTATCAAAATAGGCCTGCCGGCCAGCGGTGAGCGTCTGATTATGTCTGGTGGCCACATGGTTTTTTCGGTGATTGTATTAGGCCTGGGTACTGCCCAATATGCTGCCCACCATTTGGCTATCGTTGCCGAATCTGTATCGTATATGCCTGGTTTCGGCTTTTCCATGGCCGCGACAACTTTAGTGGGCCAGGGATTGGGTGCAGGACGGCCGAAACTTGCGGCCGCCTGTGGTTATACTACTTGGTATCTGGGGGCACTGGTCATGGGCGGCATGGGCTTGATTTTCTTGGTATTTCCAGAACACTTGATTAGACTGTTTAATTCTGATCCGGAAATTGTAGCGTATGGGGCAATGTGTTTACGGATGGTGGCCCTGGCGCAATTGCCCTTTTCCTCATCGATGGTGCTTACTGGTGCACTGCGGGGCGCTGGCGATACGGTATGGCCATTAATTATTGCTGCAATCGGCATGTGGCCTGTGCGTCTTGGCTTGGCCGCGATTCTGGTGCTGTGGTTGGATATGGGGTTATTTGGCGCCTGGTTGGCTATGGTTGTAGATCTATGGGTGCGGGGAATTATCACCTTCCTCCGATTCCGCAGCGGTCATTGGCAAAGAGTTAAGGTTTAGGAGGGTTAGCTATGGATGGAGCTCTTATCACGGCGTTATTGATATTTGTTGCCCGGGTTTTGGACGTTTCCATGGGTACAATCCGTATGTTAATGTTGGTCAAGGGCAAACGGGTCAGTGCGTCTTTAGTTGGTTTTTTTGAGGTTATAATTTTTGTTGTCGCTTTGGGGCGAGTGGTCAATGAATTGGACCGGTGGGACTTTATTCTGGTCTATGCTTTGGGATTTGCAACCGGCAATCTGGTGGGTAGCTGGTTTGAGGAAAGAATGGCTTTGGGGCATATCGGTGTGCAAATCGTCACCAACTCAGAAAGCGACAGCTTCGTAAGCACCCTGCGGGAAGCGGGGTACGGGGTGACATTGACAGAAGGTTGGGGGAAGGATGGCCCTAAAGACATACTGACGGTGATCTTGCCTCGCAGACAGCTGCCTAGGTTGATGCAGGTGGTTAGCTCGCATGAACAGAGAGCATTTACAATTGTCATGGATGCTCGCAAAACTTTGGGTGGTTACTACCAACGTCAAAGACAGAAATCAAAGTAGGCAGCATGGCTGCCTCTTTTTTGTAATATAAATTTTTTGTGTTACATTGCAGGAAAATACTGATGGACGCAGAAATAAACAGGAGATTGGCACTGTCCATAGGTCCAATATGGAATGGAGGTTTGTCATGGAAGAGCGGGATAAAGCGATAGCTTTACTGGATTCCGGGGTTGGTGGTTTGACATTGGTGCGGGAGTTAAGAAACTTGTTGCCCGGGGAGAACATTGTCTATTTTGGCGATACCGCCAGGATGCCCTATGGGCCTCGCCCGGCTGCCCAGGTGCAAAGTTTTGCCCTGGAGATAATGGATTTTTTATATACTGCCCAGGATATCAAGATGGTAATTGTCGCCTGTAATACTGCCACTGCGGTAGGATTGGAACATTATCGGAAACATTTTCCGGTGCCAATCCTGGGGGTGTTGGAGCCGGGTGCGAAAGCAGCGGTAAATTTAACCCGGACCAAACGGGTGGGCGTAATCGGGACTGAAGGCACGATTGCAAGCAGGGCCTATCCCAGGACAATCTGTCAGCTTGATGAATCTGTGCAGGTCTTTGACCGTGCTTGTCCAATGTTTGTGCTTGTGGTGGAAAATCAATTGATTGATACTCCGGAAACCCTGCGGGTGGCCGAGAGCTATCTCGAGCCCTTGGTTCGAGAAAATGTAGATGCGCTGATTTTGGGCTGCACCCATTATCCTTTAATGGAACATGTAATCGCCCAGGTAATGGGCGAGTCGGTGGTCCTAGTTAATTCGGCCTGGTTTACAGCTTCAACCGCCCGTGAAAAACTGGCGGAAATGGACCTGTTACGTAGCGGTTCTTGTGGCTGGCAGCGGTTTTTCGTCAGTGGTGAACCGGCAAATTTTGAACAAATCGGCAGGCGGCTTTTGGGTTACGATTTAAAGGCATACCGAGTGACTTTTTAGGGGGGCTGTTTGTGAAAGTAACAATTGTGCTGGGGGTAATCGGGTCCGATGTTCATGCCATCGGCAACAGAATCCTCGATTATGCGTTTACCCAAGCGGGGTTTAAAGTGGTGAACATCGGGGTGCTCGCATCCCAGGCGGAATTTGTGCAGGCGGCGGTAGAGACAGACGCCCGGGCAATCCTGGTTTCTTCCCTGTACGGACACGGGGAGTTGGACTGCCGGGGACTTCGGGAGGCATGTATTGAGGCAGGAATTGGCGATATCCTGCTCTATGCGGGCGGTAATTTGGTGGTGGGGAAACAGGATTGGGCGCCGGTGCAAAAAAAATTCCTGGATATGGGGTTTGACCGTGCCTATCCGCCGGGAACGATGCCCGATGAGGCGATTCGTGATTTACGGGAGGACTTGGGGGTAGATAGTTAATGGAGCTGTTCTTGCTTGCCGATGTTGGCAGTACATATACCAAATTACTTGCTGTCGACCCAACAGGCAAGATTGTTGCCCGTGCAAGCGCTTATACCACTGTCCAGACCGATGTAAGTGAAGGGTTTGCCCGCGCCCGGAAGGAGATTGAACGGCAGTCCGGGCACAGTGATTTTTCTGTCCTGGCCTGTAGCAGCGCCGCGGGCGGCCTGACCATGGTTGCCTGTGGGTTGGTTCCAGAACTGACCGGTCAGGCAGCCCGGTTGGCTGTCTTGGGCGCCGGCGCCAAACTATTATATGTTTTGGGCTACCGCATCAATCCTGGCGAGCTGGAACGGTTGAACCAAGTGAAGCCGGATATGCTTCTATTGGCTGGAGGCACCGACGGCGGTAACCGCGATATTCTGTTAAACAACGCAGATACGCTGGCCAAAGGACTCTACCCGCTGCCGGTGATTGTGGCCGGAAACAAGGATTGTGCCCAAGAGGCAGCGGATATACTGGCCAGTGCCGGTTTTCCCGTTTCTGTGGCCGGAAACGTGATGCCGGAACTGGGCGAGTTGGATATCGAGCCGGCGCGGGAAAGCATCCGGGACTTATTTTTGCGACATATCGTTGAGGCCAAAGGCATGAATAAACTAAGCGACCTGTTGGCTGCCCCGTTGATGCCAACCCCGGCAGCAGTTTTCCAGGGAGGACAGTTGCTGGCCGAGGATTATCCGGAACTTTTGCTGGTGGATGTGGGTGGCGCCACCACTGATGTTTACACCTTTGGCGGTCTATTGCTTGCGCCGGGGATGGTTAGACGCGGTTTGAAGCCGCCCCGGGAGATGCGGACGGTTGAGGCAGATATTGGTATGCGCTACAGCCTTGCCAGTCTTGTGGAGCAAGTTGATTCCAACCTGTTTGAGCGCAGTGCAGCTTGGCGCCAAGAGCTGGACTTGATGTTGGCCAGTCCGGATTACCTCGTCAGTGATAGAGGGAACGAGTTTGAGGCGGCGCTGGCAGCGGAAGCTGTTCGTCTGGCTGTCGGCCGTCACGCCGGGACCCTGGAGCGGGTTTATTCGCCCATGGGTCACATTGATGTTTTGCGGGGCAAAGATTTAAGGACGATTAAAACAATTGTCGGCGTTGGCGGCGTTTTGGTTAACAGCTCCCATCCTGGTCAGATTCTTCAGGGGGCGCTCGCTCCTCACCCCGAACGCCTGATGCCGGTCGATGCCCGGCTTTTACTGGACAGCGACTATATTTTGGCTGCAGCAGGCCTGCTGGCGTCCCTGGCGCCCGAGGCTGCCCGGACTTTACTAAAAAACAGTCTGATTTCCGTTTAAGGAGGCAATCATGGATATTTTAAACAAACGCTGGTCAGAAGCAAAACTGTTGAATGTGCGACAGTCGGTGCTTGACGCCTGGCCCACCGGCAAAGACGTGGATCTGCAAGAGGCAGTTAAATATCAGGAGAACATTCCTCTTTCCAAACGGTTTTCCCATGTTCTGGCGAAAGCCGAAGCCAAGGGCACCACTTTGGTACAGCCCCGGGCCGGTGTAGCATTAGTGGATGAGCATATCGAATTGCTGCGTTATCTGCAGACAGAAGGCGGCGCCGATTGCCTGCCGACGACAATCGACAGTTATACACGGCAAAACCGTTATCAGGAAGCGGAGAAGGGAATTGAAGAAAGTAAACTCAGCGGCCGGTCGCTGCTCAACGGGTTCCCGGCTGTGAATCACGGGGTGGCCGCTTGTCGGAAAGTTGTGGAGTCGGTAGATGTGCCATTGCAGGTTCGTCACGGAACCCCCGATGCCCGGTTGCTTGTGGAAATTACACTGGCCGGCGGTTTTACGGATATTGAGGGTGGGGGAATCTCCTACAACATTCCCTATGCCAAGGAAGTGCCCCTGGAGCAGACAATCTATGACTGGCAGTATGTAGACCGATTGATTGGCTGGTATCAAGACCAGGGCATCGAAATTAACAGAGAGCCCTTTGGCCCGCTGACTGGTACGTTAGTTCCGCCTTCAGTATCTCATGCGGTGGGCATCCTTGAGGCATTATTGGCCGCGGAACAGGGCGTACGCCATGTAACTTTGGGTTATGGGCAGTGCGGTAACCTGGTTCAGGATATTGCTGCAATAGCCACTCTCCGTGAGCTGGCAAATGAATATCTTGTTGCCGGAAATTATGATGTGAAGGTCACGACAGTGTTTCACCAATGGATGGGGGGATTCCCCCAGGATGAGGCCAAATCATTTGGCGTCATTGGTCTGGGGGCTACTGCCGGCGCTTTGGCCGGGGCAACAAAGATAATAGTTAAAACACCCCATGAGGCCTTTGGAATTCCTACCAAGGATGCTAACGCCCAGGGAATAAAGACTACGAAACAGATTGTGAACATGTTCCGGGACCAAGGGAGTTTAACCAGCGGTCAGGTCAGTGAAGAAAAGGACATAATTGCGGCCGAAACCCGTTGCATTCTTGATGCAGTCTACAAACTGGGCGAGGGAGATTGGGCATTAGGTGCAGTCCGGGCCTTTAGCGCGGGAGTGCTGGACGTTCCCTTTGCGCCCAGCCGCTACAATAACGGTCGTTTGCTCCCAGCGCGAGATAACGCCGGTGCGGTGCGTCTGTTGGACTTGGGTAATTTGCCCTTTACTGACGACATTAAAGAGTTCCACCGTCGTAAGCTGGAAGAACGGGGACGTGAGGAAGGTCGGGAACCAAGTTTCCAAATGGTAATTGACGACATCTATGCAATCGGCAAGGGAATGCTGGTTGGCAGACCATAGGAGGAGACGAATGAAAGTAACTGAAGTGTTAGCAGCCCCAGGGCTGACAGGTTTTTTTTACGATGACCAGCGGGCAATCAAAGCTGGTGCGGAGAGTGACGGGTTTGCCTATCGGGGTGCGGCAGTTACCCCGGGGTTCCGTACAATCCGCCAGCGGGGAGAAAGTCTTTCGCTGCTGTTTAAACTTGATGATGGCAGCGTTGTCTGGGGTGATTGTGCCGCAGTACAATACTCAGGCGCAGGCGGCCGAGATCCATTGTTTTTGGCGGATGTGTACGCCGAAAAAGTGCTGACGCCGCTGCGGGAGTTCTTTGTCGGCAGGGAAATAGCTGCAGGATTCCGCGAGACAATGAATAACTTTTATCAATTTTGTGAGGAAACCGATTTTCCCCGGCACGCCGCCCTTCGTTATGGAATCAGCCAGGCAGTGCTGGCTGCCGTGGCCCAGGCCCGCCGCCTGACAATGGCGGAGGTTATAGCGGATGAATTTTCGCTAACGCCCCATTTTAAACCAGTACCGGTCTTTTGTCAGACGGGCGATGAACGTTATGTGAATGCGGACAAGATGATTCTCAAAGGTGTCGATGTCATTCCCCACGGATTGATAAATAATATCCCCGATAAATTAGGAGCCAGGGGCGAAAAACTTCTCGACTATATCCAGTGGCTGCGAGACCGTTGTCACGCTATTGGCGCCCCAGGCTATAAGCCGGTTCTGCATATTGATGTCTACGGCACCCTGGGCCTAGCGTTTGAGAACGATTTGGAAACCGTTGCCCAGTACCTGGTAAGGGCGGGAGCGGCGGCTGGCCCCCTGCAATTGCGCATTGAGGGACCAGTGGATATGGAGGACAAGGGGCTTACGATCCAGGCGCTGGCCGAATTGCGCCAGCGGGTGGAAGCCGCGGGCAGCAGCGTGGAGATTGTCGCCGATGAGTGGTGCAACACGCTGGAAGATATAAAGGATTTTGCCGATGCTGGCGCCGGGCATATGCTGCAGATAAAGACCCCCGATTTGGGCGGTGTGGAGAATTTGGTGGAGGCGGTGCGCTACTGTAAACAAACAGGTTTGGGCGCATATCTGGGTGGGACCTGTAACGAAACGGATCAGTCGGCCCGAGTTTGTGTCAATATCGCTGTTGCCACCGGCCCTGATCAGATGCTGGCCAAGCCCGGTATGGGTGTGGACGAAGGCTTGATGGTTGTGTATAACGAAATGCAAAGGGTGTTGGCGATTATCAATTCCCGGTAATGAAATAATTTCCTTCCCATTCACATATATATAGGTGAGAAAACAGCGGGAGGGAATTAACTTGAGCCTGAAGAAGTACCTTTGCGGGGCGCTTGTCTTAATGCTAATATTCGTCAGCGGTTGCGGCGTTGTCGACTGGGTTTTCCCTGAGGATGAGGAACCTCTGCCCGGGGATGAAGATTACGAATTCCAGGAGCCAGGGGAAGAAGAGGGCGAACCGGATGATGATCCTACCTTCGGTGAAGCAGGGACCAGGGAAGTGACGCTGTATTTTGCCGATAACCTGGCGCGGCACATTGTGTCAACGACCTATTCAATACCAGATAGGGAGGGAATCGGTCAGGAGGTTGTCCGGCATCTGGTGGAAGGCGGACCGGCCCAGGATTTTCTGACCAACAGTGGCTTAAAGGCTGTTTTGCCGGCAGGAACCCAGGTTATTGGCATGAACATCAAGGACGGATTGTGCACTGTCGATCTGAGCAGAGAGTTTTTGAACGCAGCTGATGATATCCATGAGCAGCTGATGCTGGATTCTTTGGTTTATAGCTTGACCGAGTTTTCCACTATAGACAAAGTGGTGCTCTGGATTGAGGGCCGTCCGATTAACGAATTGACCCACGGCACACCGGTCGACGCAGAAATGACGCGAAGTAGATCCTTGAATCTAGAGCCGGGCGCCGGCTATGGATCCCAGGTGACAATTTATGTGCAACTGGATAATTTGGCCCAACCGATGTTGGTGCCTGTTACCCGGACAATCGCGCCTGCCACTGATCTGGCAGGCGCGGCCCTGAACCAGTTAATCCAGGGTCCGATGGCAGGCATGGGGCTCAGCGGCGTTATGCCGGTAACCACCGAGGTGCGGGATTTTAGCGTAGAAGGCAGCACTGCCATTGTGGATTTCAGCAGAGACATGGCTGAAGCAGATAATTTGCCCCTGGCGGTGATGGCGGTTGTCATGACACTAACCGAATTTGCCAATGTGGATGATGTCAAAATAACTATTTCCGGACAAACCATAGAACTGCCAGACGGCAAGCTGCTTTCGGAGCCGGTTATGCGCCCGGGTTCTCCCAATCCCCTTGCCTTTTAGCAGGGGAATTTTTTGTATCTGCTTCAGGACAAGCTAAGAGAAGGAGGTTTATAAATGCGCAAATTAACTGTTTTGTCCCCGACCGCTATCCTTGGTTACGGCTTTCCCAAAGAATCTTTTGAACGCGGATTGCAACATAACCCCGATGTGATTGCTGTGGACGCCGGCTCAGTAGACCCCGGGCCATATTACTTGGGAGCCGGGGTATCCTTTACCGATAAGGCAGCAGTAAAGCGGGATTTAGAGATTATTCTCCCCGCTGCCCGCAAGCGGAATATTCCCGTATTAATCGGTTCGGCCGGCGGCGCCGGCGCAAAGCCCCATTTAGAATGGACCGAGGAGATTATCAAAGAAATAGCTGCCGAACAAGACTTGGCGTTTAAACTGGCGTTGATTGCGGCCGATGTCGACGAGGAATTGCTGCTGGACAATCTGGAGAGCACCGAGCCCCTAGGGCCAATTGCGCCCCTTAATAAAGAAACTGTCCAACAAACTAGCAATATTGTCGCCCAGATGGGTGTTGAGCCAATTGTCGCCGCGTTAGACGCCGGCGCTGATGTGGTGCTAGCTGGACGCGCCTACGACCCGACTGTGTTTGCTGCTGAGGCCGTGCGTCGCGGCTTTGACCCCGGTCCGGCTCTGCACATGGGTAAAATCCTTGAATGTGCTGCGATTGCGGCTGAGCCGGGCAGCGGCCGGGATTGCATGGTTGGCATTCTCGATGGGGATGGATTTGAGATCTTCCCGCCCAACCCCCAACGGCAGTGCACCATCAAGTCGGTGGCTGCCCATTCACTGTATGAGAAATCCAATCCCTGGCTGCTGCCCGGGCCGGGAGGCAGCCTGGATTTGCAGGACACGATTTATGAACAGGTGGAACCGGGGCGGGTCCGGGTCACCGGTACCCGGTATGTCGCCGATAAGCATTATAGGTTAAAATTGGAGGGCGCCCGCCTGGTGGGCTATCGCACTCTCGCCATCGCCGGTATCCGGGATCCTCTGATGATCAAAGAACTGCGCTCTATTCTCGACGCTGTTTCAGATTCGGTGCGGGAGAATTTTGAGTCGGTGCCCGATTATAAGCTTAATTTCCTTTGTTACGGATTAGATGGGGTGATGAAGGAGCTAGAGCCCACGCCGCAGCCCGGTCACGAAGTTGGTTTGATTATCGATGTGGTGGCCGGCACCCAGGACGACGCAAATACCATTTGCTCGTACTGTCGTTCCACTCTGCTGCATTACGGTTACCCGGGACGAGTATCTACAGCCGGTAATCTGGCATTACCCTACTCACCCTCAGACCTTAAAGCCGGTCCAGTTTATGAGTTTTCGGTGCATCATTTGCTGGCGGTGCCTGTGGAATTTAGGCCGCTTATTCAAGAAGTGGGGGGCAAGAGTGATGGTTAAACAGATCCCGATAACCGATTTGGCGGTGGTAATCCGCAGCAAAAATTCCGGTCCTTTGGAGCTGACCTTTGATATTATCTTCAAAGATCAGCAAAGTTTTGACCTCGCCGTGGCGTCGGGAATTTTTAGCCCGGCTCTGTTTGCAGACCTGTATAAAATTCCTGAATCCCGGGTGCTTAGTGTTGTGGAGTATGCGCCGGCGCGGGCAATCAAGGCGACAATTTTACGGAACACTGTGGCTGGTTCAGTGGGGGACACTGATGTCTATGGCGCCCAGCAACATGCGCCGCTTCTGGCAATTACTGTTCCGATGGAGGGTGATGAAGATGCGGATCAAGGCTGAACAGATTACTAATGCAGTTTACAGGTTATGTTTGGAGGCCAACAGAAACTTGCCTCCGGATGTCTGCGCAGCCCTGGCTAATGCCGTCAAGCGGGAACAATCGGACCTGAGCAAAAATGTCTTAGAATTGTTACAAGAAAATGCCCGAATTGCCCGGGATGAGAAGGTGCCGATCTGTCAGGACACCGGGATGGTTGTGGTGTTTGTGGAGCTGGGCAGGGACTTGCTGGTTCAAGGTGACCTAAATCAAGCAATAAATGCCGGTGTAGCCCGGGCATATGCCGACGGGTATTTCCGTAAATCAATTGTCGGGCATCCGCTGGAGCGCAAAAACACCGGCGATAACACGCCGGCCGTGATTCACCTCACTCTGGCGCCGGGGGCTTGCATGAAAATTACGGTGGCGCCCAAGGGCTTTGGCAGCGAAAACATGGGCGGAATCAAAATGCTCAAGCCAGCCCAGGGCCGCCAAGGTGTTGTTGATTATGTGGTTTCGGTGGTAGACCAGGCAGGCGCCAACCCTTGTCCGCCAATCATCGTTGGAGTTGGTCTGGGGGGGACAATGGAGTATGCGGCGCTGCTGGCCAAAAAGGCATTGTTGCGGGAAGTTGGAAAAACTGCGGAGCATCCGCTGGACAAAGAATTGGAGACCGAGATCTTTAAGCGCGTGAACCAATTGGGGATTGGCCCCCAGGGTTATGGCGGCTCAGAGACTGCCTTTGCGGTCCACGTGGAGTCTTACCCCACCCACATTGCCGGTTTGCCGGTTGCGGTCAATATCAACTGCCATGCCGCCAGACATGCTGAAACTGTGTTACAGGGAGAGGAATGCTGATGGAGGCAACCAAACTGAAGACGCCGTTGACCAGGGAACAGACTGCGAAGCTGGAGGCGGGTCAGAGCTGCTTGCTGAGCGGCACTATCTACACGGCCCGGGATGCGGCCCATAAACGGCTGGTGGAACTTTTGGATAATGGACAGTCCCTGCCGGTTGATTTGGCCGGACAAGTTATTTATTATGTTGGTCCCTGTCCGGCGCCTCCGGGTAAAGTTATTGGCTCGGCCGGGCCGACTACCAGTATGCGCATGGACAGTTACACACCGGCAATTCTCAAGGCCGGGGTACGGGCAGTTATCGGCAAAGGCGACCGGGGCCCGGAAGTTGTGGAAGCACTCAAAGAACAGGGCGCAGTGTATCTCGGCGCAATTGGCGGCGCCGGGGCCTTGATTGCCCGTCATATTCGCAAGGCAGAGGTGGTTGCGTTCCCCGATCTCGGGCCAGAGGCAATCCACCGTCTGGAGGTCGAGGATCTACCGGTAATTGTACTCATAGATAGCGCCGGCAATAATTTCTATCGAATCGGCCGAAATAATTTTACCTCCCGGCAATGATTGGGTATACTTAGCCCAGGGGGTGGTTAAAATGTACTCTATTACCCAGGAAACCCTTATTCATGCCACATATTTCGCTCCCCGGGGCAAAAACCGTTTACAGCTGTTGGGATTTCATCTCGCTCAACGTTATTTGAGTCCTGACGACCGGCTGATAGGATTTGTCGGCGACTCCGGCGCTGGCAAATCTCTGTTAATCCGGGGCATGTTCCCCGGGCTGGAGCTGACCAATGATGATGAGGGGGTCAATATTCGCCCACTGCCCCTTAGTCGGCAGCATGAGGACGGGCGGTATCTGGCCCATACATATCACGTAGACGCACGCTTTGAAATCGCTTTCCAACAAGGGTGGCAATTGGCCGACTCAATTCGGGACGCTGTAATGGCAGGGAAGCGGGTGGTGGTCGAACACTTCGACCATATTTACCCGGTGTTAAAGATGAATCCGGCAGTGCTGATTGGGGTGGGGGAAGAAGTTATTATCACCCGTCCCGGCGTTTTTGGCCCGTTGCCTGGCGAGATTTCCGGAATTGTCTACAAGTCAATTCAATACCGGAAAATGGTGCACACTGCCGAGGATTTGACATCAAAAGTTCTGGTTGAGATGGGCTATGAACGGCCCAAGTTCCACAGCGACATTCGCCATGGTTTTTTGCTAGAGTTTCCCGAGAAGCCTGAATTCGATCTTGAATATGTGGAAAAACGGGTTAAAGAACTTATCGAAGCAGATTTGGACATCCACTACCATGATGAGGATCATATCCGCATAGGAAAACGGAGTGTATTCCCTTGTTCAGGGCCCCGGATTCATGTGCGCAGGACCAGTGAAATCAAGGGGTTCCGTCTACTCAAGGAAATCCAATGGGATCCGGTAAACAAGCTTTATTATTTGGCCGGCATGGTAGGGGAAAAACATACTGGAGGTATCGGAGCATGAGATTAGGAAACAGGCTTCCTGAGCAACTGCGGTCGGTTCGGATTACTCCCCGGATTAATAAGCACGCGGAAGGTTCAGTTTTGATTGAATGCGGCGACACGCAGGTAATTTGCACGGCAACAATTGAAGAGAAAATCCCTCCTTTTCTTAAAGGGAGCGGTCAGGGCTGGGTTACAGCCGAATACTCGATGTTACCTCGCGCCACTGGCGTGCGCAATATCCGGGAGGCTGCCCGGGGCAAAATCGGCGGCCGTACCTATGAAATTCAAAGATTAATCGGACGTTCACTGCGCTCAGTGGTCAACCTGGTTCAGTTAGGAGAGCGTACCATCTGGCTGGATTGTGACGTGATTCAGGCCGATGGCGGCACCCGCACTGCGTCGATTACCGGCGCCTTTGTCGCCATGGTTTTGGCAATGCAGAAATTAGTGGAGACGGAAAAACTAGAACGAATTCCGGTCACCGACTATCTCTCGGCAGTCAGCGTCGGCATTGTTCAAGGCAAACCGCTTTTGGATCTTGACTTTACTGAAGATTCCCAGGCCCAAGTGGATATGAATGTGGTTAAAACAGGGGCGGGGCGGTTTGTAGAGATTCAGGGAACGGCAGAGGAATATCCCTTCGCCCAGAACGAGTTGGAGCAGCTGCTGGCCTTGGCCAATACAGGCACCCAGCAGCTTGTGGAAGCGCAAAAACAGCATCTAACGTTCTTTAAACCCATGGAAGGCGGGAACGACAATGAAGCTGGTAGCGGCAACGTTTAATCGTCACAAGGTAGAGGAAATCAGCGCGATTTTGGCGCCGCTTGGCCTCAGCGTTCAGTCATTAGCTGAGTATACCGACAAGCAACCAGTGGAAGACGGAGACAGTTTTGAGGCCAATGCACTGATAAAAGCCCGTTATGGCTATCAGCTTACCGGTCTGCCGACGATTGCCGATGATTCCGGACTGGAGGTTGACGCCCTTTCGGGGGCGCCAGGTGTTCATTCAGCCCGTTTTGCCGGCGAAAACGCCAGCGACGATGACAACAATCGCAAGCTTTTGACTTTGCTTGCCGATGTTCCCAGGTCCGAGCGCAAAGCCAGGTTCCGGTGCGCCATCGCACTGGTGAGCGGCGATGACATTTTAACCGCCGAGGGTAGCTGTGAGGGGGAAATCCTCACCTCTCCCCAGGGAAGTGGCGGCTTTGGTTATGACCCCTTGTTCTGGCTGCCCCAGGAGGGCAAGTCGATGGCTGAGCTGCCCCCTGAACATAAAAACCAGGTCAGTCACCGGGCCCGGGCGCTGGCAGAGCTGGCTCGTGTCCTCAAATCCAGGGGGTGGGGACAATCAAGATAATAGTTTTCAGTGATACCCACCGCAGCCGCCCAGTTCTTAAGCATACCCGCAAAATTTTACAAACGGAGAAGCCGGATTTGCTTTTGCATGCCGGCGACAATTATCAAGACTTTTTGTGGCTCAAGAATGCGAGCGATATCCCCGGACACGGGGTGTGTGGTAATTGTGATTATGATGTGAGCGATTGCAAAAACGAACTGATTTTTGAATATCAAAATGTTAAATTTTTGCTTTGTCACGGACATCAGTATAATGTTAAATTTACCCTGAACAATCTTTACTACCGGGCCCAGGAATTGGACGTAAATGTTGCAGTATTTGGCCATACCCACATGGCAGCGATTGAACAGGAGACAGGGATTACACTGTTTAACCCTGGCAGTCTTTACCAACCCCGGGGCAATGATATCTACAGCTATGGTATTATTCACGTCGATAATGGCAAAATTAATTGTGAACTGAAAGAAGTTGATCCAGCTGTTTACTATGCAATAAGCGGTTTGTTTGCAAAAATGTTTTTTTGACAAAAACCGCAATTTGTTTATAATATATTAATGCGAGCGGGTATAGCTCAGTGGTAGAGCTCCAGCTTCCCAAGCTGGCTATGTGGGTTCGATTCCCATTACCCGCTCCAAATCATCTTGACAAAGTGGCAGCTGGCATGTTATATTGCTTCTTGTCCGCTGCTTTTGCACGCCTGTAGCTCAGGGGACAGAGCAACGGACTTCTAATCCGTCGGTCGGGGGTTCGAATCCCTCCAGGCGTACCATATGGTGGGTGTAGCTCAGTTGGTTAGAGCACCAGATTGTGGCTCTGGGGGCCGAGGGTTCGAATCCCTTCACTCACCCCAAATTAACTAAATACTGGGGCGTAGCCAAGTTGGTAAGGCACGGGACTTTGACTCCCGCATGCGTAGGTTCGAGTCCTGCCGCCCCAGCCATTTTTTATTTTTGGGCCATTAGCTCAGTTGGTAGAGCACCTGACTTTTAATCAGGGTGTCGATGGTTCGAATCCATCATGGCTCACCATTCGTGCGAGAGTGGTGGAACTGGCAGACACGCTAGACTTAGGATCTAGTGCCCTAGGTGTGTGGGTTCGACTCCCACCTCTCGCACCACTTATAAATCAAATCCCGGCAAGCGCCGGGATTTTTTTGATACAACCGGACCGGGGGACAGGTCCCTTGTCCGAGAATTGGATGATTTACGGGTAGGGATAGGGTTTTTGTCCTGCATTTATTTGCCAAAAACCTTATCCAGGGGTCGCTTGTCTAATTGGCAGATTAGGAACAAACCAATCCAGTCATGCTAAGAAGGAGGTGGATTCCATGGATATTAGCAGTTTAGTGGAGCGTGCCCGGTCCGGCGATGAAGAGGCATTTTGCAAACTGATTGAGGCCAGAAAAGAATCAGTGTACAAAATTGCCTATTGTTACGTAAAAAATCAGCAAGACGCCCTTGATATTGTTGGGGAAGCGGTTTACAAAGCGTATATATCCATGATTCCACTGCAGATATGGTCGTAATGACCACCAATTAGTTTAATTAGCATCTACCCATGGCCATTATTAGGCTAGTATCCCCATTGGAGGGTATGGCTGGGGACTTATCCCTCAGTAGCCACCCTC
>VEMY01000072.1 GCA_009711825.1 Bacillota bacterium
GGAATATGCCCAAAGACTTGCAACGACTTAGTTCAAGCCGAAACACATTGGTAAGCCGTATGCCTTAGCAGGGCACGTGCGGTTTGATGAGGGGGTAGCCATGAGAGTGGTTACCCTACTCTATTTGACGAGGCTAAACAGGCCTAAAACAGCTCATCCAGGAGGATATAGAACTCCACCCGCTGCCAGTCCGGCTCGGCCAGGCCGTAATCTTTAAACGCGCGCGCCCCCGGTGCATCATACCGGGAAATGGAGATTTTTGTCGAATATGGTAGCGGGAATTGATTTTCCTCAGGACTTGCATGTTTATGTTGAAATACAAAATGCTTCCTTTTCCGGCAGATAGTTTCGCCAAGGGAGCATTTTGCAGTCGGACTAGGAACCTGTCCCCCTGTCAGGGGGGTAGCAATTGCCTGTCCTATTCTTTGGGTAATGCAACTGTAGTGGAGAACTCCTCTCCTCCGGGACCATCAGGTCTGAAATAAACCTGCACTGAGCGGCAGTTTCGCTTAACAAGGAACACAAGCTGATGGTTGATCGCTGCGCCCGGCTGAACACGCTCAGAGATTATCGCTTTGTTGGGCTCGTCATATATTCGGTCTGGTGTTCCTGCAGTAGGGGAAACATGGAACATATCATTACGGACATAGCTACTGTCTTCACCATTGTTGATTATGGTGAGGTCGATCGCCCAAATAACAGTGGGAACCCAACTCCTGTTTTCGTATCCGGGTAACCGGCTTCCGGCAGTAGTCAACGCATCAAAACTTAACTCCCACTCATTGGCAGATAAGTGTTGGGTCAAAGAAAATTCCTGCTCAGGGTATGGTTTTGTCAATTGCGCCAGCACAAAATTATAGCCGGAGTAGATTAAAATTGCGGTTAGGGCAATGAACAGAATTACCTTGAAATTATTTCTCAGGTTGGCTATTTGCAATGCTTTTACCCCCTTGGATTATACTTTCTCTGTAAAGGTTAGGTAAACACCGTCTTCTGGCCCCGGGGCGACTGTCATTGTATGAGTACGATAATCAATAATCAAAGCATTACTCTCCGAGAAAAGGTCTTCTGCTTCAAAAGGTATGGAGCTCATGTCCAATGTATAATCATCAAATCCTAAAGGGCCAGATGGGTCGGGCATAGAAATGTTTGCAACAGAGTATATCTTGTTTAAACTTGTTTGCAGGGTGCTTTTCTGAGAAGAAGTCCATTTTGTTCCACATGACTGTATGTGAAGTGGCCCTAAAAATAAATCCATTGAAACATAAATCCTCCCAGCTTCTGACACCAATGTGTGTTGTGAAGGCACTGAGTACCCTAAAGTGGAGTATGCTTGCTGTATAAGTGAGGGGTTAAAGTAGACAGTTGAAGCCTTAGTGGTTCCTTTCTTGACCGTCACAAATCCGTCCATCCACCCATACGCACGGAGATAAGGTTCAAGGGAGCCACATGGATTTGAGCACCAGTTTTTCTCAGGATGTTTATTGTATAAATCGTTTACGGCACTTGTTCGTGAGTCTTGATAGTAATGTGAAAACCAGCCATGGGCCCAGGCATAGGCAGTTGTATTTGATGCATAGTTCCTGCCTGCTAACATTGCCAATGTGTAACTAAATGCATAGCTATCTGTTTTGATACCATAGGCAACGTTCAAGAATTCTCGACCTAAATCCGCTTGATACGAGCCTTCCCTAAATGCATTTCTTTGTGCAGCCATAGAATATATTTGATTTCCAACCACTTCACCGACATGTGTGTGCGTGTACGGTGCCCATGCAACGTTAAGGGATAATAACACGAACATAATCAAGCCCCCATGTGTTAGGATAGTTGTCGTATAGATGATATGATGTTCTCAAGAAAGGTTGTGTCTATACGATGGCAAAAAGAGTGTTTAGTGCCGAATATAAACAGCAGATTTTATCGCAACTGCAACCCCCGGAAAATAAGACCATCCCCGAGATTGCAGCTCAGGAAAATATTCCTCAAACGACAATATACGGTTGGGTATCCAAGGCCCGAAAAAATGGGCAGATTATCCCCAACAACAGTGCCAAGTCAAATGACGATAAATGGAGTGAAGTTGATAAGCTACGAATTGTCTTTGAGACGTTCTCCCTTAATGAAGAAGAGCTAGGTCAGTACTGCCGTGAACACGGTTTATACACCACCGATATCAAGCGGTGGCGAAAAACTATGGAATCCTCCCTTGGCTCTGGGAAATCCCCTAAGGACGTTGAGGCTGAGCTTAAGTCCGAAAAGGAACAAAATCATAAGCTTAAGCGGGAATTAAAATATAAGGAAAAAGCTTTAGCCGAGACCGCCGCCCTGCTAGTGCTTAGAAAAAAGGCCAATGCGATTTGGGGGGACCCCGAGGAAGACTGATTAGCACCTCAGATCGCAGAATTGCAGTCCAGCTAATCAGTGAGGCTAATACAGCCGGTGCAAGATTAGATCTCGCATGTAAGGAGTTAGGTATCTCTGTGCGGACATACCAGCGCTGGATGAAGGACGGGGGAGCTGATTCTATTGATAAGCGTCCAACCGCTAAGCGAAGGCCTCCCTCAAACAAACTTAGTGAAGAGGAAAAGAAGGAAATAATCAAAGTATGCAATAGAGACAAATTTGCGGACTTAACGCCAGCCCAAATTGTGCCCAAGCTAGCCGACCAGGGAGTTTATATTGCCTCCGAGTCTACATTTTATAAAGTTCTAAAAGAAGCTAATCAGACCAGTAAACGCACTAGAGTCAATCCACCCCGGACAAGCTCTTTGACAACACACATAGCAACCGGACCGAACCAGGTTTGGTCATGGGATATCACTTGGCTGCCCGCAGTCATCAAGGGGCTCTATTATAAGCTGTATATGGTCATCGATGTATTTAGCAGGTTTATAATTACTGGGAGATCCATGAAACTGAGTCATCCAAGCATGCTCAAGATTTGGTCACGAAAGCCGTTTTCAAACATAGAGTTTTCCGGGGGCCACTGGTGCTTCACTCTGATAACGGCAGTCCCATGAAGGCCCAAGACTTTCAGAACCTGTTAGCTCAATTGGGAGTAACAAGATCCTACTCTCGCCCAAGGGTGAGCAACGACAACCCTTTTTCCGAATCCCTATTCAAAACACTGAAGTATACAAAGGACTTTCCTCTAAAGGGTTTCGTCTCCATTGATGAAGCGAGAAAATGGGTTCAAAAATTCGTTGAGCTTTATAACACTGAATTTCTCCACAGCGGCATTAAATTTGTAACGCCTCAACAGCGACATACAGGAAAAGATGTCGAAATATTAGCTAAGAGGGATGAGGTGTATAGGGAAGCCAAAAAGAGAAAGCCTGAACGTTGGTCTACGGAGACCAGAAACTGGAGCCGGATTGATCGAACCCCACAGATGAGTTGCGTAACGTTGATGAAAAGAAAAAGCGACAACTTCCTTGACAATCACCGAGCACAAAAATTTTTTCAAACCGTCTCTACTCCTTTTCAAAATTAATCGACACCTGGGGCTAAATCTTGAATCACATCACCTCCGCTGATTCAAGTGTCCGAATTGCGCCAATTAAAGTATAGCATATCCCGAATTTATTATGGGGTACTTCTGGTGTAAGTGTATTTTTTTCCGGTGAAAGTGCGCTTTTCGACAAAAACCGACCTTTTTCGCGACCCAGCTAGCCTCCTCGAGGTTTGAGATTCTGGATTTCCGGTTCTCATAACGAGGGTAGCTCTACCCCCAGCGCTCGGTAGATATCTTCCTGCTTCTTAGTCACCTCACCAAGCAACCGACCGTGCTCAGGTGACTGAAAAAGCTCGATTGTATCCAATTCATCAAGTAGTCCCTGCAGTGTCCATTTCTCAAACAGACCTGCATCTTGCATCTTTTTCTTGACGTAAGAAAGATAAATAAAGCATAGCACTGACCAAGAGCAGGCCAATTGTGATACCGAATGTTCCTCGGTTGGTTTCGTGATATATGCGCAAGTTGGTGCCCAACTGGACCCAAAACTCGTTCAAGCGGGCATACAACGGCCTCTCTTCTTTGATACCGATTTTATAGTCAGGGGCTTGAATGAAGATAGCTCCTCGTGGCACCGACATGTTATGGTCACGGGTGAAAGAGAGCGGTTCAACTGTAAAGAGTGTTTGGGAGAAATCAGTCATCAATCGTGATATCGTTGCATTCATTGCCCGGGTATATGGTTCCACCTCTCGTCGATCAGCAAACAATTCTCCGGGAGTATAATAATTAAACACCGCTTGATTGTCTTGGGAGTGGCAGGCGAAATCCCAGTAGGCATGATAGCCTGTGGCTGCTTCTAGCCGATGGGTGAAACGTTGCTGGATCTACGCTCCTATACTTGTTGGGTCTTCTGGAGCAACCCACTGAAGGAAAAATTATGTGCCAGGGCATAGATTTGCACAAACTCAATGACCGTCAACAGGCAGATTTTCGTCGTACTCAGGTTGGCTTCGTGTTCCAGCAGTATAACTTGTTGCCGGTCTTAACAGCTTCGGAAA
>VEMY01000073.1 GCA_009711825.1 Bacillota bacterium
TGCGATGAGCTGCAAGACATAACATTCACTGCTGCTCTTCAATTATTGGTCAGCCTATTCGCTGTATATGTCATGAGCAGGGCTAGACTAAATCAGGAGCACATTAGGGAGCTTTATGGCCAATTTAATGCTGACTTACCTAGTTACTTCAGGAGGTCAGCAGGGTTTTGGGTGTGCGAAACTTGAGTATATAATATTAGGAGGTGATTTATGCATTTAAATAGTAATAGTAAGTGGTAAAAAATTAAAAGAAAGAAGGGTATAACTTGAAGGGTAAAGTTGTGATTTGCGTGTTAGTATGTCTAGTAGTGTTTAGTGCCGTCGCGTTTGCAAGCCCGGGCAACTATTTTACTGGTTGGAGCAACAAGTGGGACGAATGGCGGTATGGCCAACAATATTGGTTCAAGGAAGCATGTGCATCGACTCAGGGCTATACCGGTAACCAACCACATTACTTACGTGCATTTGTAGAAAATTATTCAGGAACCGATACTGGAAGAGTATGGGATAATATGGGGTTTACCGTTAGGTCTCCATCGCCAGCAGTTACTGCTGGGTCATTTCCAATTTGGCTAGGTGTTGCCAAGGCTTTTTGGGGGTATTAAACTATTAGCCCTAGGTACCAGCCAACGATGGGTTTATGCCCTTAGTTGGCTGGTTCTCCATTTTATCATTCAAAAAGGTGGTGCTTGGTTGGAGTTGAAAACTGATATACTTTCAATATTCTTAATCAGCATATTTATGGCCATCTTTCTGGTGTCGGCTACTTTTATTCAGTCTATTGAAGAGCGGATTCTTTTGATTGAGCTCAGTCGTGGTGGCTATAGCGATTCCGCAGTCCATTTTTCGATTAATCACGATAGCTGGGGGATTTATGATTTAATTCAGTTGCTAGACGGCAGTGATGCCACTGATTTTATGCTCATTCTTGATGATCATGATACCGATGCTGCAATTGTCCGTCATCTCTATATCAAAGGCTCTGTCAATACGCCACCGATGTTATCGGGACGCTTTTTTACAGAGGATGATTTGGGGCAGGATGATTTGCTCGCCGTTGTCGGGCGAAATAATCTTGACAAGTTATTTGAGAGAAGCGGAGAGCAGTATATCTCGGTGGCCAATCAAGATTATTCTGTGCTTGGTGTTGTGGGGCACGAGCTTGACACTATTCTGGATGAGATGATAATCATTAATTTAGACACTTCTGTCGCAGTAAACAAGCGGGGGCCGTTTATACTTGATGCTAAAAAACCTGGTGAAGCTGAAACCATTTTTAAGGAGGTTGCACTATTAGCAGCGGCAAGCGGTTCTGAAGCTTCCGGTCCTTTAAACCGTTTGGATATTAATCCGCCGGGAGTCGATCGTCTGGTCCCCCAAATTATCAGCATGGCCACAATCTATGTATTTATGATTCTCTCTTTTTTGCTTTGCAGTGTGACAATTTCATATGAATGGGTTTCAAAGCAACGCAAACGCATTTCTGTTAAACGTTTAATTGGCTGGAGCGACAGCAAACTTAAGCGTGACTTGTATAGGATATTTGCCGGCCACGCCGTAGTTGGAATCGGACTGGCGAGTTTTGCCCTATTGTTTATCCGTTCAGGTTTCATGAGCATGACCTCTATGGTAATCGTGGTGTTGCTGAACATTATTTGCGGCTGGCTAATTACAATTGTTCCAATTCGTAAAATGCTATCGGTTTCTGTAGCTGAGATTTTGAGGTGATATGATGCGCTGGCCCAACTGGCAGATAGTTAGAGCAGAGGTGCACAGAAACATTGTAAATAAGCGGTTTATTGCTCTCGCATTAATTACTCAGGCTTGTATATGTTTTACTCTAATTGCTATAGTCGTTGCGAATACAGTGGCGGCATATACTGGGACTGAACAGTTTCGTCACTTCATTGGCGAAAAAAGTTATTACACACTAAACGATCTCGGTGATCAAGACGGGAGTTTTGCGCAATATATGGATCTTGACGCCGAGGAGCCCTATATGCGGCTACGCCAGTTTGTCAATGAGCTGAGACAAAACGAGGAATTTAGCTTTATCAGCACAATTATCCAGCCGCTAAGGATTGAATACTCCCCTGATATGCCTGATAGATTTCTTTATGGATACGAGGAGGGGGACGCAAGGGAGCCGGCGCCACTGGACGACTTGGACGGGGCTCTCTCTGTTTCGCAAAAAGCTGTACACATTTGCCCTAGAGTCCTGGATGAGTTTGGAATAACTGTTGCTGAGGGTAGGGAATTTACGAATTCAGACTTCGCTCTTGATTCTGAGCGCGTAAGTGTTATTCTCGGCAGTGAGTACAGGGAGTTTTATGCCCTTGGCGATACCTTTAAAGGTCTTAATTTATTTGAGCCCATGAGTTTTGAGGTGATAGGATTTTTGCCTGAAGATACGGCCATGCCCGTTCGCGGGGCGCTGTTTTTTCTGGACAGATATATCTTAGTGCCGGCCTTTGCCAATGTAGACTTAAACCAATATCCAACGTTCGCCCGAATAACCTTGTCGCAACAAGCAAACGGCCAAATTGTTATTGGCGATGCTGATCTTGATGTCCCACGCCACGTGGACAGGCTATCTATGAAATATAACACTTTTTCTTTTGATGTGGCAAAGGTGGATGACAGTAACATTATGGGTGCATTACGTATGTCAGAAGCTGTTTTAGGAGTGCTTTTGCGCATTGCCCTTGTCTTGATTTTGTTTACTATTGTCAGTCTTTCAGCCAGTGTCCTGGGCTATATTCGGGAGAACTATTTTCGCTATGGCGTGCACTTGATGAGTGGTGGTAGTGTAACAGACATTCTTTACCAGGTGCTGGGGACAATTGGTGCGATTGTAGGGACTGCCCTTTGCCTGTCACTGCTAACTTCTCTGGTCTTTCTTGGAGTAGGATTACACCTGTTAACTGCCGTGCTCTCTGCCTTGGTAGTTTTAGTAGGCTCTTCAATAGTGCCTATTGTTTTGATTGCCCGACTTGATGTAAACAGTCTGTTAAGGAGGCCTGAATAATGTCACTTGCTAGGTTGCGTGGAGTATCCCGGGAATTTGGTCAAGGGCCAGGCAAGATACGCGCGTTGACAGATGTTACTTTGGCAATAGACCGTGGCGATCTGCTTGCTGTGGTAGGGAAAAGCGGTTCGGGGAAATCTACATTGTTAAACGTTCTCGGAGGACTGGATTCGCCGACCGCAGGCGAGTATTGGTTTGATGATGACCAAATAAGCGGCCTCACTCAAAACAAGCTGGCAGATTTTCGCTGTCAAAATATCGGTATTATTGTTCAGCATTTTGCCTTGATCGATGATATGAGTGTGTTTGACAATGTCGCGCTACCCCTCCGGTACATGAAGCTGCCGGGGGCAAAAATTAAAGGCAAGGTACAACAGTTGCTGGCGGAGATGGAAATTCCTGAAAAAATACACGCCTATCCCTATCAATTATCGCGTGGTCAATGCCAGCGTGTTGCAATTGCCAGGGCGTTGGCATGTAATCCTTTGTTGTTGCTGGCGGATGAACCAACAGGTTCGGTTGATGAGAAAACAGGACAAACAATTATTGAGATTTTCAGGCGTCTGAATCAGCAGGGCGTGACAATTGTAATTGCAACTCATGATGCCGGTATTGCCAGTATATGTAAACGGACACTCCGCTTGGCCGATGGCAGAGTTCTTCAAGCGGACAAGTGTGAAAATAGTACGAAGCACTAATTCGACAGGGCTAACTGCAATGCTTTTTAACAATATCCCTCGTGAGGAGTGTTATTATGGATTTGTTTAACCCCGTGTTTTTGTTCAAATATATTGTGCACAGGCCGGTGGCAGTGTTTGAAAACATTAATATTAAAAAGGCCATTCTCTACGGTTTAATTATGATTATCGCCGTAAATCTGGTCTCGTATGTTATTGCCAATTCTTCCTTGACGAGCGTTGACGTTGAAGCTCAGCTCGAAGAATGGCAGTCCATTTATCCTGATGCTACGGAAGAGGATTTGCCGCTTAATGTCACTATCCCGGCATATACCTATGTGCAATCAGGAGTAGTCGATATTGTTGCATGGCTAATAAAAGCGGCCGTATTGGGGTTTGTGCTCAATAAGCTCTGGAAGAAGGATATCAAATACAGTTCTGTGTTGGCGTTAATTGCAATTGCGTGGATTCCATATTTTTTCGAAGCATTGCTAAAGCTCCCTTGGTTTTTATTTGTCAGCCCAACGGTATCTTCCTCAATCGTGCCTTCAATTTTTCGGTTCATCAGTGTTTGGGACGTGTGGAGTATGATTTTGTTAGTTATCGGTTTTTCGGTAATATATAAATTACCCAAGAAAAAAATTGTCCCCGTCGTTATCGGTTATGAACTCTTGCTGATACTTTTGAGCTTTGGAATTTCACAGTACTATTTTCATCAAGGGCGTTCCTTCTAAAAGCGTTTTATATCCGAGCCGGACAATTTTGCCGGCTCTTTTCTTATGTCCCGCTTCCCGCGGTCATTCAGCAAGCCTTTAAGCTTGTCAGGTAGTTTTGAGTCATGCATTGCACTCCCCCCCCGTGTATTTTACCAGAAAATTGCCGCTCTCTGTAACAAACTGGCAGCAAATTCCGTCTATATAACAGGACATAAATTATACTGTAGCGAAAGAATACATATTCAGCCAGTTAGTGGAGGTGTGGGGTTTGCAACCTGACCGCCGTTTGCTCATTGTCGGCCTGTTGCTTATAGCTATCTTTCTGGGGTTCTTTATTGTTCCTCGAGGAGACATCCCCGTGGCCCTGGAGATGTTAGCTGAGGGCCAGTATCGGCAAGCGGCAGATCGCTTTGAACAGATTCATGCCGCTGACCCGGAGGATAAGGAGTTGCAGTTGCAGTATGTGAAGGCCTTGCTTCTGGCCGGGGAGGTAGACTATGCCTCCCACTTGATTACCGCCCGCTCATACTTAAACCTGGATTATAACGAGGATAATCTAGACTTGGTTTGGGAAATTTACGAGCTTTGCTCTGAACTCGGCCTTTGGGACGCGGCGATTGTTGCCAGCGACCAGCTAAGGTTGTTCAACGAGATAAGCTATCAGGAATATAATCGGCTGTTGGGTGAATGCATCATTGATAACTACCCGCAGGTTCACTCCTTGAGGACGATAAAGGACCGCACAGATTATGTCGCCCACCTGGCATATTGGGCGACTGAAATAGAAAGAATCGGCTACCCGCAAATCTTTGGCAGCAGCAGCCTTTTTGGGGAGGCGCGGGACTCATTTGCCGGGCTGTTCAGGTCCCAATTGGAATCTGCGCTTGCCTGGTTGACTGATCCGCGCACTATGCCAAGACTTGAGCCGGAATACCGGGACTTTGCCAGGGAACTGGCCGCAACCGCCGAGGCGAAGCTGGTATTGTACGACTGGTTTCACGCTGGGGAGCTGCCCTCTGAGCTCAGCGAGCAGACGGTTCGTCATCTGTTGCTGGCAATTAATCAAGTTCCACCCGAGGCCCTGCCCCTGGAAGCGCTTTTGGCTATGCACCCAGATAACCCCGAGCTGCAGCAAGTTTTTGCCCAGATGCATGGCGACGATGAGAAGTACAGGCCTGTGTGGCGGACTGAGGTCATTAAGTCATTTGAGTTTACCCACGGGGAGATCTCCTTTTTAGAGTTTAGCGATGACGGGCGCTGGTTGCTGATTGGCAGTGAACAGAACCGGTATCTATATACGCCTGAGGGAGAGGAGCTGTCCCTGGGCGGCCGGCAACTGGTGCGCCACATTGAAGGCGGCTATATCCTGAGCGCTGGCGATGAGATTATTATGCTTACTGACCCTGGCGAGGAAATTATCCTGCCCCCGGAGATGCCTCTGGGTGACCTCATCTGGATTGATGAAGAGCAGTTTATCCTCGGCTATCCTGACCACCCCGATTCCACGAAGTTTCTGTTGTTGGACAGGGAAGGAAATGTCGAGGACCTGAGTCGCCGGGAGTACCTGAACTTGCGGGCCGAGAGCCTTGTGCCAGGGCGCCAGGTTCGCACTGTCGGCACGAAGCTTTATTTTTACAGCGATGATAAAGAGCTCCTGACCAGTGCCGGACCCATCCTCAACTATGCTGCCGGACAAGATAAGCTCCTGTTGGAGAAAACGTCTATCGAGGGACGGGGGTTTGCGCTGATCGACGGTGAAGGGAGCCGCGACTTGCCTCTACCCGAATTCTCCTGGGCAGGCTGGTTTGGCGAAGCTCAGCTCTTTGGCACGGAATTACTTGGCGGGGGACGGTTTGTCCATCACCTCGACAACGGCAGAACGGATTATATCCAGTTCCCTGGAGACGGGTTTGTAACATGGAGTAGTGAAGGGGCCCTGGCCTGGTGGCAAGGCAGTACAGTATTTATTGGGAGACTGGCGAAGCTTGAGGACCAGACGAAGAACCGGGAGGGATGACGATGAACGGCAGGCGCAAAACGCTAATTGTCCTTGGTCTTGCGGCCGCAGTTGCGCTAACGGCCCTGTTTTTCCCCCGTGGGGATTTGCACCGGGCCTGGAAGCTGATTGAGGATGAACAGTATACCGAGGCTGCGATATTGCTGGAGCATATGTTGTTGGCGGAGCCGGACAAGGGCCAGCTGCAGTGGCTCTACCTGGAAGCATTGGTAGGCGCCGAAAGCGTTGACCTGATTGGCGAGCTGTACGACAAGCTTGACCTGACCGATATTAGCCCTGAACAGACGGAGCTTCTGGCCGAGGCAGCCAAGACAGCAGAAGCGTCCGAGCGGTGGCCTCTGGCTCTGGATCTCTGGGAGCTGGCCCGGGAGGCCGGTTATTCCTTAAGCGAAGAGCAGTACCAGGAAATTATTTATGATGCAATTCTATATGGTGATGGACATCCGGATAACTACGACATTTTAGATGAATCTGATGTTCGGTACCAACTGGCAGAATGGCTGGCGGAAGAAAGATGGTTTCGTCAAGACCTAATCCGGCGTCGGACTGGTGCAACCTACGCGTCTCCCATTTCGTATATCGATGATGAGACCGAGCCGGTGTGGATAGTGGAGCCGGGGACAGATGCGGCAGAACGCGATAACCACCAACTTGCGCACTTGGGTACTTTGGCAAAGGCATTGGAACCCGGGCTTGCCTGGCTCAATGATTCGGCGAATATTGCGGAGCTTTCACCCGAGTACCAGAAAATAGCAGCGGACCTGGCACGGGATATCGGGGACTGTCTTGCGGCTGTCGAATGGTTTATTAGTGGCGAACTGCCGGCGATGTCCGGCGAGAAGTTCTTGCGGATAGCAGACAGCTTTTTGCTGGTTTCGGACTTGTCGCGCCTGCCCTGGGAGCGGTTGCTAGCTGAATTTGGCGATCTGGCTGATGTCTGGTATTTGTACTCTCTGACAGAGGGTGCGGACATGAAGCAGGTAGCAGACGCTTTGCATGGTAATCCTGCCCAGGACTTCACCCGTCCCCGCTGGAGCTTGGTTGTTGAGGCAAGCTGGGGACTGCCGGCAGACGACCAATTCAGCTATTTGTGGTGGAGCCAGACGGGCAATTGGTTGACGCTCCAGGGTCAGGCAGGGACTTGGATTTTATATTCGCAGTCGGACCAAGCAGAAATTACATTGCCTGGACCGGTGATCTGGGATTGGCATTCCGATGCGCTGCTGATTATGAGCGGATCTGAAAGCGGCGAGGTGGAGTATGTATACAGAGAGCATCCTCATGCCCCGGATACGTCCCTGGATTTTACTGCTTTTGATGAAGAAGTATATCCGTTCTTTTTGGGTAAAGGAGAGCTCTTTTTCCCGGTCCAGAACCAGATGGTCCGCTATGAGATTGCCAGCGGCGATACCCGGCCACTAACCGAAACAGAGTTGTGGCAAATGCTCCGGACCCAACGGAGAGAGCCTGGCAATCTCGACTAGGTCTGGCCGGAAGCGCCCCTCGGTGTTGGCTTGGCGGACATTCTGCCGGATGGTTCGATTCTTTATGACCGCTATTTCCACAGATTAACTCCAAACCATGCATTTACCGGTTCCGCCTCTGCCCCCGGTTATGCAGATGCAATCCCTCACTACGATGAGCTGCCCGCATCGATGCGCTGGCGGCAACCGATGTATTTGTTGCAACAACCCGATGGCTCGGTGGGCTATATCGAACCCCCGGCGGAAAAATATATGCTTACTGTCTCGCCCCAGGGAGACTTCGCCTGGATGACAGAGGACAGAGTTTATATAGGCCGGTTGGAGCCAATAAATTAGGGTGGAGGTGAAGGCATGGGGTTGGCGAACAAGAAACTGATGTTAGTTGGCCTGCTGATTGTGGCCGGCGTTTTGATGCTGATCTTTTCGCCCCGGGGGGCTGAGCCCCTGGCCTATGACCTTTATGAGCAGGGCCGCTATGCCGAAGCAGCGGACCAATTTGGCAAGCTATTGGAGGCAAACCGCAGTCGCGAGTACGTCTGGTTGCAGGCCCGCTCCCTGTTTTTGGCCGAGGATTTTACAGCCTGGGGCGAAAAGATGTGGGATTTATCGCGGTCGTTGTTGAAGCCCGATGACCTGGATTTGGTGGAGGAGTATGCTTTTTACTTATATCGGGAGGGCCACTGGTTCGCTGCGATGGAGCTGTGGCAGCGGGTGGAAAGACACGGTTACCCTACCCGCCCCCAGCACCGGGAGCTAATGCTTACCCTGGTGCACGGTGGTTATAGTTTGCTCTTCAGGGGTGATCCGGAGTCCGGGGACCCGCTCATGCGTTACCTGGCCCTGAAGCACGAATTTAGCATGGATTTGCGCCGGTTGTCTTCACATTATTTAGGGCGGGGTGGCCGCACAGTAGAATATGCTTCCGCCCAAAGCGTCTGGCTGCTGGAACAGAGCGCAAGCAATCAGTTGCCTGAGGCCCTGGAGCACCCCTATGGCGCTTATGTGGCCAGTTACCCTACCACCCACTGGGACGAGCGGGAAATGGCCATCGCACCAATTCGGAGCCAGAATTTCAATGGCGCCTGGCTCACCTATCCACTAGGCAGTGGACTAGTCTATGACAGGGAGTCAGATGGTCCACTTGCAGCACGGGCCTGGGCAGTAGAGGAGGGGTTTTACCAGTTTGACCCCAATGCATCGCCCTCATATGGAATGCGCATGGAGATTGAGCGATTCACAATTTTTGTTTAGAGAATTTGGCACACCTCTGGCAGACGACTTGTTTTTGTCCATTGAAGGCTATTTTGATGCAGAGGAGTTAAACATCTTCCCAGCGGAATCACCAGTCTCGGCGCCCCTGGAACTGTACCGGTATAATCCCGAGCATGCTCAGGGATCTGTTCGGGGCAGCGGCGAACTGAAACCGTCTCACCCGCTTGGTTTTGGTGGCGCGCCAAATGGCATCCTGGTGCATATGGATTTAGCCAGGGAGTTGCGGGGAGAAGACTATATTGATTCTGTGCGGGTGCGGGTTGCAGGCGTTGAGGACATGAACGAGCGCAGCCAGGTGCGGATTGCAGCCGTGGCCGAGCAAATTCGAGAGGCCACAGGCCTACATGTCGATGTTGTTCTGGGTTCCTCCAATATGGCGGTGGATGTAGAGTTACAAAAATATGATAACTCCCAACGCCAGGAGTATCGGCAACAGGTAGTGGAGACTATGAACGAGCTGATTCCTGAATTGGAAGCGGCCACAGGTCATACAGTTGTCTGGGACTTTGGTGCCTTTCCCTTTGACATGGACCAGGTGTTGGTGAACGTTCCCACGCTGGCTGAAGACGGGGACAAAATTTACAGACAAGCACAAGCGATTCTGGAGTCCGGGCTGTAATCTGTGTTGAGCACTCCTGAGTTTGAGCATGGCTGGTATCGGGATATCCTGTATATAATTGTCCCGGATTACCAAATCTCCGACTCCGAAGACCGGGATCTTTTGGCTGTTGTGGAGGAAACCTGGATCCAGCTGGGCAGTCAGATGTGAATATATCAGGAGACCAACCGGGGCACCTTTTGGATTACAATCGGCTTGCTGCTGGTAAGCGCCTTGTTCATCGGGAACACCACCTATATCTCCGTACTTGGCCGCACCCGGGAGCTCTCAGTGCTTCGTTCTCTGGGATGGAAGCGCGGAACTGTTATGCGCTCGTCTTTGGCAGAGATTTCGCTTCTTGCCCTTGTGGCCGGTGTGGTGACAGCGTTGGTACTATGGGCAGTCTGGCAGTTTAGCGGCCGCTACCTGGAACCCTGGTTGGTGGCCCTGGCGATTCCCGCCGTGATGCTGACCTTTTTCATGGGCAGTCTGCCGCCGCTACTGGGAATGTCGCGCATCAATCTCCTCACTGGTATGCAAAGTGGCGAGGTAGATGCTGGCGCTGCTATTGGCGGTGCTGGTCGTGGAGGCTTTGTCCTGCGGGGGCTACTGGCCCGGCCCGGTCGTACAAGCGTCACCTTATTTGCGCTTACGGTTCCCGGTTGCATATTCGCGTTTATAATATTCGTCAACTCTGGTATTCAGCAAGTGCTGGGCGAAACATTATTAGGTCAGTACCTTGCCCTGCAGCTGGAGGGCTATCATTACCTGCTCAACGCCCTGGCCTTTGCCATTGCCGGTTTGGCGGTGGCTGACACACTTATGGTCAATTTACGGGAGCGTCAAAATGAGTTTGGCCTGCTTAAGGCCCTGGGCTGGCGTAGCCAGGCTGTAGCCAATCTACTGTTTGCGGAAGGCATTTGCCTCGGACTGGCCGGCGGCGTGTTGGGAACGGCCTTAGCTGGCGGATTGTATGCCTTTGTTTTTGGAATGATGCCGTCCGGTTGGCTACACTTTTTCTGGTTGCCTTTGGTGCCGGCTCTTGTGGCGGCTATTGCCAGCCTGCTCCCGGTGCCCCGGGCACTACGACTGTCTGCGGCTCAATGGATAAAACAAATATGAAGTCAGGCCTGAGTTTAAAGAGTTTTTTGTAACCTTGAGAACAGTGTTTTAGAATCGGGTGTTACAAAGCGCTAGGTAATTAGGGGAGAATAAAATTCATGACCTCTGCCATAGGGGGGATTTGATTGAAGGTAAAGCACATGTATTTGGCTGTCGCTGCCCTGTTGGTGACAACGCTGGTTCTGTTTTTCATCATTCCCGGAGAGGATGCGACTCAGTGTGATGATCTACTTGCCCAGGGCCGCTATCTGGAAGCGGCGGCGCAAATAGAGGAGCAGCTGGCAGATGACAGCTCCAATTGGGCTCTGCACTGGCAGTATGCCCGGATATGGCAGGCGCAGGGGGAGTTGGCCCGGGGCTATGGGACCATGGATCTCCTGACGGGGCTGCCGGCACCGCCGGATGATGCCGGTGAACTTTTGCATGCTTACGCTGAGAATGCGTTCCAGGCAGGGCAATGGTTTAGGGCCGTCAGCTATTGGGATGCGGCCCGGGAGCTGGGTGAGCCGGTTCCTGAGACCGACTTCCAGAGCGCAATCGCCTTTCACTGCCTTTACGCAGACAGTACTGATACCAATTGGCTTGCGCGCCTTGACCCGGACGCAGCATTCCCAGGCTTTGTGCTTCGCTACCGGCAATTCCAGGCTTTGGAGCTGGCTGAAGGAGATCTGAATATTGACGGTCCCTGGTGGCAGGAGCAGGAAGAAGCGCTGAGTGCCCTGGCGGACGCTCCCGGCTGGCTGCGGGAGCGGCAAAACCTATGGGGCATGAGCAGCGAGTTTCAGCCCTATGCCTTGGAGTTGGCAGACGCAATTGAGGCATTGTCCCTACTTCAGGACTGGCGGAAGCAGGGGGAGCTGCCCCATATTTACAGCGAGGCGGTGCTGGAAAAACTGGTTTTATTCTTCCAGTTATGTGATTATCGGTGGCCCCTGGGAATCCGAGCCCCCTCCCGATTTTGATGAGGATGAGTTTTTGCCCGGCCTCAAGGATGAAGAGTGGGCAATCGGTCTTAGTCCCTGGGAGGCAGCAGTTTTGCCCCGGGCCGGCCTCAGCCACACCGAATGGGCCTGGACTGCTGGCAAGAACACATTGGTGGCAGCAGTTGATCCCGAGGCCGAGGCCCGGCTCAGCGGTTTAGACCAGGCCCTAATCAGCGGTGAATACTTTTCCGAGCCCAGCTACCATTTGAGCGGGGACAGCGGCGAGATTTATGCTGTGGTGAACTCGGATATTACGTTGCCCCACCGGGTGGAGCTGGAGCTGAGCCGGGTGGATGTTGAGCCTGGCTATGAGGCAATTTTTCGGGCCCTAGAACATCCCCGTCCCGGCTATTTTGAAACCTTGCTCGCTACCCCCGCTTTTTCCCACAGCCATGATTTTCGCTCCGAATACCTGACGGGAGAAGATGCCGGACGCTTTGTCGAGCAGACCGGCGGCCCGATTCAGTATGAACGAGCTGGCGAAACATTGATCGCTACACCCTGGGCCGTTGATAACCGGGGAAATCTCGACAATACTGACAGCGCCGTGCGCCTGTTCAGGGAGCCCGGTGAGCAGGGCACCAATTTGCACTTTGTGGCTACCGGCCATTTTGACGCGAGCAAATTAGATTTTCTGCCGCCAGATTCCCCGGTTGCAGTGCCCCAGGAAATTTACTCCTACCAGGGGCCACAGATTCTCGAATATGCCGACGGCAGTGTTCCGGAATAGCCTACGTATATGAATCCGACCCACTCCCTGGGTTTTGCCGGTGTGCCTGTGGGCATTCTCATCGACCAGGAAGCTGCCAAGCTGACCCGTCGTTACCGCGAGGAAGGCCGGCACAGCCTGGTGCAGCCGCCCTGGTTCTCGGACTCGGTGCGAGTGCGGGTTTCCGGGGTGGAAGATATGTCAGAGCAGAGTCAGGTGCGGATCATGACAATTGCCCAACAAATCCGGGATGCCACCGGTCTGCATGTTGATGTGGTGCTGGGTTCATCCCGGAGCCAGGTGCCGGTAACTTTGCAGGATTATGATAGTGACGGCCGCCAGGAATACCGGCAGCAAATCGAAGCGCAGATGGATGATTTTGCGGACCGACTGGCGGCGGAAGCTGGTGAAAGGCTAACCTGGTCGTTCACATCCTATTCCGTTTCTGGGCCGACTCGGATGGGGTTGATCCTCTCTACTGGACGCACACCGGACACAGGCCCTGATATGAACAGGCTTGAGTATACGGCGCCATTGCTCTGGCCATTGGTTACCGACAGCGAAGAAAGGTCGTATAACCGTGAGTTACGGGCAATTTTGGATACGTACGTAGAGGAAATCAAGGAAACGCCGGGAATCGTTTATACAGAACGCGACGGCACCGTTAGCACTTCTGATGGAGTGGTGCATTTCTCGGTTCCTGATTACCATATCCCCGAACATGAGGAGCGAACGCTGTTCGGTGTTGTCCAGGAGCAGTGGATTCAAATGGGCACTGCCCTGCGCATCCACCATGAGACTAATCGGGGCACTTTCTGGATCACGGTCGGTTTGTTGGTGGTAAGCGCCTTGTTTATTGGTAACACTACCTTTATTTCCACCATCGGCCGCACCAATGAATTCTCCACCTTGCGGGCCCTGGGCTGGCGGCGGAACACGGTGTTTGGGGTGTCGTTCCTTGAGACAATGACGATTGCCCTGGTGGCCGGTGCAATCACGGCCCTGATTACGGCCCTGGTCTGGTTACTCAGCGCCCGCTATCTGGAGCCGTGGCTGCTGATGATTGTTGCGCCAGCGGTGTTTGTCACCTTCATCCTCGGCAGCTTACCGCCGTTGGTGCGGATGCTGTTTGTGCCAATCCTGCAGGGTTCGACCAGGGGAGAATTGAAGACTAATACCAGAATCGGCGGACCGCGTCCCCTGGGCTTTGTCATCCGCAGCCTCATTACCCGGCCGGGCAGGACCTTAATTACCGTGTTTGCCCTGGCGGTGCCGGGGGCGTATTGGCCTTTATGTTCCATGTGTTTACCGGTATTCAGGGCTTGTTGGGAGAGACGATGCTGGGCGAATACATGGCTCTGGAATTTCGGGGCTATCACCTGTTGTTGAATGTCTTGATCTTTGCCGTGGCCGGTCTGGCGGTAACCGACACGTTGCTTGTCAACCTCCGGGAGCGGCAGCGGGAGTTTGGACTGCTTAAAGCCCTGGGCTGGCGCGATGGCACAGTCGCCGGGCTGCTGTTCTGGGAAGGCGTGGGCCTGGGGCTTGTTGGCGGCATCATTGGCGCCGCGCTGGCGGTGCTTGCCTACCAGCAGGTGTTTACCGTCCTGCCGGACAATTTGCTCCTCGGTTCTGCGGCAATGGCGCTGGCGCCGGCAGTGGTTGGCGCTTTGGCTAGTATCTTGCCGGTGCTGCGAGCTAAGGCAATACCGGTGGCCCAGGTGCTGAAGGATGAGTAAGGAAGGTTTAAATATGCAAGGGGGTAAAACAATGGCAATACTGCAAACTAAAGATTTAGTCAAGGAATATAAGTCGGGGGAGAGCGTGGTCCGGGCGGTTAACGGGATTACCATGGATATCAATGAAGGTGAGTTCGTCGCCATTGTCGGGCCATCGGGTTCCGGCAAGTCGACCTTGCTCTACCTCTTGGGCCTGCTGGAACAACCCACTTCCGGCTCGGTGCTCTGCAAAGGCGAGGATTTAAACGCCCTATCCAGCAGCAAACAGGCAGATTTCCGCCGCAATCAGGTGGGCTTTGTGTTCCAGCAGTATAATCTGCTGCCGGTGCTGAACGCTGCGGAGAACATCAAGGTGCCGCTGATTCCATACAAGACCGATTTCAATTTGAACGAGCGGGCTAACGAACTCCTGGAGTTGGTGGGCCTCTCCCACCGGGCCGGGCATCTCCCCAGCCAGCTCTCGGGTGGCGAGCAGCAGCGAGTGGCAATTGCCCGGGCGCTACTCAGCAAGCCGGAGATCGTCCTGGCCGACGAACCCACCGGCAATCTGGACAGCAAAAACGGCGAGCAGGTCCTGTCCCTGCTGGAGGAGATGCGGAACAAGCTCGGCCTCACCCTGGTGCTGATAACCCATGATGAGGCAGTGGCCCGCCGAGCCGACCGGATTGTACGCCTAAAGGACGGAGTTTTGGTCTAAAGAGAAGGGGCCGCCTTTTCAGCATAAGCTGAGGGGCGGCCCCTTTATGTGTTCAGTTGGAAAGCTCTTTTTTCAGAGCTTCCACTTCGGCCAGGGGAAGCTCAGTTACCTTGGCGGTCTGCCTGACGCTGAGGCCCATCTTAAGGGCGTTGCGGGCAGCTTGTTTCTTGCCCAGCAACATTCCCCTAGCCTCACCTTCAGCTATACCTTCCGCTTTCCCTTTCGCTATACCTTCTTCTTTCCCCAACGTCCTCTCATTGACTCTGGTTTCCCTGATGATCCGCTCGATATTAGAGATCATCGTCTCCACCTCCCCTGTGTTGCTGGTTAATATCGCTTCCATATATTCCTGTTGCTCGATTGGCAACTCTTTGGCGAATATCTTGCTTGCCCAGGTACTGAACCTGTGGACATCCCGTTTCGGCAACTGAGTAAGGGTAGCCGCCACCTCTTTTAAGCCCTGTACCAGCTCGGCAAAACCTTTCTGTTGCTCCATATAGAACACTGTGCTTATGAGGTTACTCATGTTCAGCAGGGATTCTTGCCTATAGCGGTTGATGTCTATAAGCAGGTAGTTAAAGTCCAGAGCATGCTCTGAAAACAGCTCAAATCCGGCCTGATACTGGCCGAAGCTTCTACAGGCAGTCCACTTATTCCTTCCATTTATACAGAACGCAAGGCACTATCACCGGCAAGCGGAAGTCCTTGCCGGTGATGTTTTTGCCTTTGTTCAGCAGAAAGCTGCGCCAAATTTCGACCATATACAAGAGCAGACGAAAGGGCATGGTGAAATCTACTGTGGCCTGCAGCTCCAGCAGCAGGTAGAAAATGATGTCCCGGTCTGCCAGGGTAATTCTGTAAACCAGGTCCGCCTCTCGGTTTTGAAAGTCCGGCAGGATGAAGGACTTGTCCACCCGGGTGACGTTGTCGCTGGTCATCTGTTCTACCCACTCCTCCTGGACGAAGCTCTGGAGAAGCTGGAGAAAGACTTGTTTGTCCGAGAGCAGGTATTTGTAGCCGCTATCGTGTTTGTGATTGGGCGGGTTATAGGTTGTTTTGGGGTCACACACCAAGGCCAGTGACATATCGACACTCCCCTGTCAAAATATTACCACAACTCCCGGTTAAATTGTATCAGAACATGTGTTTGCGGTCAACGCCAAATAGAGCGCTTTGTTGCAGAGTGCTTTCATATAGCAATACATTCGTATATAATAAGCTCAAAGGAGGCGTTTTGCCATGAAAAAAACATCGACAATATTTGCGCGTGTCGAGCCTGAGGTCAAGGAACAAGCGGACCAAATCTTGGAAAAGCTTGGTATTCCTATGTCAAAAGCGATAGGGCTGTTTTTGCGTCAAATTGTGCTTCAACGTGGCATCCCTTTTGAGGTAAAGCTGCCGCAGAATAAACCGTTATCTATAGACAGTCTGAGTGAAGAGCAGCTTAATGCGGAAATAGAAAAAGGGCTAGCTGATCTAGCTTCAGGGAGGGTTGTTTCAGCTGAAAATGTTGCGGAGAGGATGAAAAAGGATTACGGTGTTTGAGCATGTGGCAAATAGCATATACAGAAGAGGCAGAACAGGACTTACGCACAATTTATGAGCATATTGCTCTTTCTTTATGTGCACCTGAAACTGCTAAAATAAACTTTATGAGCTTCCCTCACAGGCGCGGATGAAAATCTACCCTGATTCGGGATAGACTATAGTTAAGCGGAGCTTAACTCGATCCTTTTTTTGGTGGCTTGCACCCCGCAAAATAAACTGTTTGAGCCAACCTTTGAGAACAGGATATTGTTGCTACGAGCACGTGTAAAAAAATACACAAATTTCGGGTTGGCTCAACCTCCGCTAATATAACCTTAAGGAGATAAACGTTTGGAAGCAGTGCTGGAACGTTGCGCCGGATTGGATGTGCATCAAGAAACTGTAGTTGCCTGCGCTATGACAGGGCCAGTAGACAGGAAGCCGCAAAGTGAGACAAAAACCTTTAAGACAACGACAACTGGGCTTCTTGAATTATTTGATTGGCTTCAAAAGAATGATTGTACCCATGTGGCTATGGAAAGCACGGGTGTATACTGGAAGCCAGTCTGGCATGTATTAGAGGGGGGATTCGAGCTAATTTTGGCGAATGCCCGCCATATTAAGAATGTTCCTGGACGAAAAACCGATGTTAAGGATGCCGAATGGATAGCTCAGCTACTTCGATGCGGCTTGGTTACCCGTAGTCACGTTCCCCCTGAGAATATTAGAGACTTGCGTGACCTAACTAGGTACAGAAAGAAACTTCTAGGGAACGCCCAAGCCGAGAAAAACCGAATACATAAGATACTGCAAGATGCCAATATAAAGTTAAGCTCTTACATGTCGGATGTTTTCGGAGTAACAGGGCGGACATTAATAGAAGCCATAATAAATGGCGAGGTAATTGATAAGGAATTTGTCAACCGAGTGGCTAAGACACAACTTAAGAAAAAAGTGCCTGAACTGGTTGAGGCTCTTAACGGAAAGTTGAGAAAACACCACAGGAATATGATTGAGCTTTCCTGGAAACATCTGTTATACATCGAGCAGTCAATACACGAAGTGGAAATGCGCATAGAGCGTTTATTGGAGCCCTATTATGAGGAAGTGGAGCTACTCAAAACCATACCAGGTGTAAAAACAGAAGCGGCGGCCACCATAATTGCGGAAATGGGGGTAGACATGAGTGTGTTCCCAACTGCCCAACATGCTGCATCCTGGGCAGGGCTGTGTCCAGGAAACCACGAGAGTGCAGGTAAAAAAAAGTGGGCGTACCAGAAAAATAAGTTCCGTGTTGAAATCAACTCTTACGCAAAATGCGTGGGTAGCAAGCCGAATGCGAGGAACCAGGTTAGCTGCCCGATTCTGGGGTATTGCAAAACGCAAGGGACGACCTAAGGCATTAATTGCCACCGCACATACAATTCTGGTTATTACTTACCACATTCTCAAAGATCGACGACCCTATGAAGAGCTAGGAGAAGATTATTTAGCAAAGCGAAAACAGCAGAAGACTGCCTCAACGATGATAAATGAACTAACAAAGCTTGGATATGAAGTAACAAAGGCAAAAGAAATTAGTTAACAATCAAACTCAGGAACACTTCAGGCCTGCTGATTGATTCAATATAAAGTAGGACAGGCTTAACAGAACTCAAAGAGTCATAGCCCAACTTAGTAACTTTCCCAAAGGGGATTTTCGTAAAAAAAATAAGGCAAATCATGGATGCGATTGCCAAGCTAAATCAGATGCCACTTCGGCATCCTCTTTATGGGAAAGGCAAATGGGAAAATATAGGCCTTAGAGTTTTGCCGGTTGATAACTATCTGACATTTTATTTGCCTGTGGAAAGCCGGAAGACAGTTGCTGTCATTAGGATAATGTACGGTGGCCGCAATGTTGATGAGCAACTGAATAGGTTGGATGTTTAACCTAATGAGCAGCCCTTGTTAAAAAAACAACCGCTCTCTGTGAGGCGGTTGCCGCCAACAGCACTGGTCCCGGTAGCATCAGGTAGAGACGACCCCGGCTCAAACTAAAAAGCGCCTTGCGGCTATTTGGGTTACGGTCGGATTGTAAGTCTAAAGGACGGAGTAGTGGTCTAAAGAGAGGGGCCGCCTCTTCAGCATAAGCTGAGGGGCGGCCCTAACAGACCTATATTAAAAAACGGTTATTGGCTTGGATTATTATTCAGTGAGCTCCTTGAACGGCAGGTAAAGCTACTGCTGACCATACAGGAGGAGATACGTTAGGCCATCCTCCATATGCTTGACAATGTCTAGAATAAATTCCCACATGTAAAGTGTTTCTGTAGTGAGGAGAGGGCTTGTAATATTCAAAACAAACTTGGTATTGAGTATCTTTGCTGGTCCATTGAGGAAGTCCAAGGAAATTAACATGAGTAAACCTTGTAGCCGTATAATAGTTGGTATGTCCTCCCCCGAACATATTAATTCGAAACCTTTCTTTAAAATCCAACATCCAGCTAATTCCGTTAGTTAGATTAATAGAAATACTTGTTAACCCATTTTGGTTACTATTTCTAGGTCCATAATTTTCAGTTATTGAAGCACCTGAGTTATATGCCTCAAAAAGATGCATTTCTGTCTGGCCTAGATCATACCACTCCAATCCATTTACGACTTTCATGTCCACCTCAATATACCCACTGAGATATGCCATATAATCATTGCCATCATTGATAGGATTATGCTTATATGTTGCAATTCTCTGGGTGGACGTAAGAGAAAATTTACTGTCTACGATTGAGTTATTTGCAACCGTTCTAAATATAAAATCATCTCCTAGGTTCTCGCTTCCCCCAGTGGTTTGAATATCATAAATATCCAAGTAGTTACTGCTAACAGCGTTATCAATAGCTTCAGTAATTAAATTAACATCGTTTATATTGGATACGTAAAGACCAGTTACAATTTCATGCTTAGCATCTTTCTGAAGTAACACCCCGATTAATGATCCCTCAATAAATTCGGTATAGCCCAATGCTTTATAGTAATTTTTTTCTGAGTCAGTAAAGGTAAGATTGGGAGAATAATCAACGCCAGGTTTTATAGAAAAATTTTTTTCTAAGATTTGAGAGTCAATTTCATTACCTAATAAAATTACTTTTGATCTATTATTTAAGACTTTATTAAGACTATCTATGACAGATGAATTAGCTAAAAATTCAATATCCAATATGATAGTTTTATCTTTTAGTATGTTTATTGATTCATTGGCTAAGTCATGAAGCTTAAGAATATCATCCTTAGAAAAAATGGTAAACCGGTTGTCTTCTTCGACGGTTTCTGTGAAGGCAAAGCATGGAACGGCAAATAAAATAAAGACTAGGATTACACTAAGCATTGTTTTCTTCATCAGTAAAAACCTCACACTATAAAGTAATTTTTTCTGCTGTTACTACATTCTATATATTAAACTAAGAATCCTTTTAAGTATTATTGTAACTGCTAACCCATAATGCCCTTCAGTAGACGTTATTAATTGTCCGCAATTTGCCGGACAAGCTGACCAGAATGGAAGGGAGAATTAGAGCAATTCTCCCTGGACAACTACCTTCACCATATGGTCATCAATAATCCTTTTCCCATTCTGCGCTCCATAGAGCAGGCAGTGAGTGCA
>VEMY01000074.1 GCA_009711825.1 Bacillota bacterium
ATATAATGACCATGGTTTTTGAGTTGGGACGCCCTGGTGCTGCTGTAATGGGTAGCACGCTAACGGGGCGTCCTTTCCTTTCATAAGATAAGGTCATTATACCTAGCAGTTGTTGGACAGGCAATACCGTCAACTTATGGGCTATATGGCTCAGCAAAAACACCATAACATTCTGGTTAACATCTAGGATCCGGCCAATCTGGCATTTTTCCGCTATGACGCCGTTGCAGAAGCATGGGAAGAGTTGAGTATCGAGGTTAATGGCCCATTTCTCCACGCTGGAGTTACTTCGCTTTGATGACGGGAGAGTTCGCTGAGCCCGTTGAACCCACAGAGCCCGATGAGCCCGTCTTACCTGAGACTGGAACAAGAATTGTTTGGCTTATCCCCTTCGGCCTGGCCCTGCTACTGGCTGGAGCTCTAATTCGGAAACGGGTAGCTGCCTAGACTTGAAAATATGCGTTTCTTTCCCAAACTCTAACCTTTAATATGCTCCCCTAGGTAAACAGATGGAACCAAAAATCTGTTTACCCGAGGGGAGCATTTTTATGTCCCCCACTTTCCACTACTCTCACTAGCCGAACCATCTGACGTAATTTGAAAAGAACCAGGATTTTCCCCTTGAGGGCAAACACCTGGTTCTGCGATCGATAATAAAGATAACCTCTGTAAGATTGGTCTTCATAGCTTTCCTTCCTTTCATTTGTTTCTTGCCCCGATTATAATAGAATCAAAACTAAGAAAGGTCGCCGGGCAGGCGACATTTAGGGAGGGGACTGCAATGCTGTCCAGAGCTATTTTAGAGGAATTAAAGCAATATATTGAAGACCATCAAGTTCAAATAACCATGAACGTGCAGCTACAGGAAGCTGACGCTATGAGCAGGGCCACGGTCCTAGAGAAAGACTCGGAACTGGATACATTTATCAAGGGACGGAAAAAGCCAGGCTTCACAAAGACCTTGCTGCAAATGATCGATGCCCAAAGCTGCAAGGACAGCGAAATTTACACCAAGGCTGGATTAGACAGGCGGCATTTCTCTAAAATCCGCTCCAACCCCGACTACCAGCCCAGCAAAAATACAGCAATTGCCCTGGCATTAGCCCTTGAACTGGACCATAATGACACTGAGACGTTGCTGGCGTCTGCGGGATATACCCTGTCTGAAAGCGAAACTTTTGACCTGATTATCACCTGGTGCATAGAAAAGGGCATATATGATCTTACAGAAGTGAACCAGGCCCTGGACTATTTCAGCCAGAAAACCATCGGGACAATTGCCTGAGACCAAGCAAACGAAGAGTCCAGGATTGCTTGCGCGGGAGATGCAGGAGGCGGTAATGTGTTGAATATAGTATGGCATGAGCAGGAGAACTCTTTTTGTCATTGGTTAAACAATCCGTCCGCTATTACAACCGAGGCAGTAACCTCCGGTTATGAAGCGAACACTCTGATACTACAGTTGAATAGCATTCCTATGTATGTGCTTAAGATCTGGAAAGAAGAGTTTCGTGTAGAAGCGAAACATCAATATGAGTTTCTAGAAAGTGCTTTAGCAGCGGGGTTACCAGTGCCAAAACCTGTTGGTTGGGGCAAAACGAATCAAGGACTAGAAGTACTCGCAACCAAATTTTCGGGCTACCCAACCGATAGACCCACAAAAAGTCAATTAGAAGAGTTTGCGAGAATACTGTTTCAGATACATAATGTTCCTCTTTGCAATTTGAAAGTAACAGCTGATATGGACACTGATATTATCGATCTGCTTGCCACTAACTTTTTCCCTGGAATTGAACGCCATCCAGATATCTATGCAATTCTCCAGAACCTTAAAGGGCAGTATCCTTGCAGAGAAAGGAGGCTCGTTCATGGCGATTTCAATATGGGTAATGTCTTAATTAGCAACGGAGAAATTACAGTAATCGACTGGACCGATGTCCATATAGGCGATATTCGCTATGATTTGGCTTGGGCCTGCGTATCCCTGTGGATATATTTAGGGGAGAAGGAATACAACTGGTTTAAAAATGTGTACCTCGCGTGTAACGAACTGACAGTTGATGAGTTAAATGTTTTTGAGAGCATTGCAGCATTAAAGTGGATACTGCTAAATAGGCTGGTCTCGTTTCCAGACGGGACACGCATAAGTGAGGAGCTAAGAGCGTTTATAGAGAAACGGCTCCCTTTAGAAATTTATCGGTTGTTAGACTAATAATAGGTTGCTAACTGAATTAAAGAAGACCTGAAGGCGCGCACCTTCAGGTCTTTTTCTTATCCTCCGCTAAGCTCTTGTTACCGGATGGCGGAGCACAGTCTTCATCTTCTCCGGCTTGGCTTTCCTGGGGTCAGAGAGATAGATTTCATGGTGTTTGCCGCCGTCGCTGCCGACCCGGTCCCGCAGCCCTTCTTGCTCCATGAACTCTGCCAGTTTTTCCATTGTTTTCGGCTCATCGGCAAAGGGCCCGACATGCATTATTTGGGCGCACAGGCCCTCCTGGAAAGCTTCAAACCGAGCCATATCCACCGACAAATCCGGCTTCTTTTTCCGCACTTCCCCGCAGGCCCACTGGAAAACTTCATCAGTGACAAACTCAGGCTGGCGAATCATCACCGTCCACCGCCAATTATCCCGCTTTGTCAGGCAAAACTGGCCATCACTAACTGACCACAAACCCTCCAGGGGCGAGACCACATACTCAAAGAATCCCTCCGGCGGTACTCCCTTCTTGTTGCTCATCTTGATGGTGTAAGAAAGGGCATAGAGCAGGCCCACAGCATGCTCAAATTCCGGGTTATCATTGGGGTCACCGCTCCCATCAACCATAATAAAGTTCATCTCCGGCACTTCAATTAACGCAGGCTTACCCTTGGGCATATACAGTTCCTTGTATTCTTTCTTAAAGTCAAAGGCCATAATGCTTACCTCCTAGATAAGAATACAATCAGCTTATCACAGCAAAGCTGACAACAGCATGTCATATACGCAAGGGACTTAAAATCCCTCGGGTCTCGTTCAACCTACTCGATCGTGGCCTCCTGCCAGGGAACGGGGATGCCCACTTCGCTCATCAGTCGATTCAAATAGCCCACATGATGCTGGATATGCCTGACTTGACAGAGGACAATGTCCATATTAGTAACCTTATTAATAAACCAGCAGGGCTCCGTCAACTTACCCCCAACTGCGGCGAAAAAAGAATCCGCCCTCTCCCTCACCTCTTCGGCAAACAGGAGCACTTCTTCCTTAGATAAACATTCAGCGGGGACAGTCTTTAGCTCAGCAATTTCTTCCCCCAGCGGCGGCTCCTGAAAGGGCGAGCCCACCGGCCGAAACCAGACCCAGGACCCGGCCAAGGTATGGTAGACAATCTGCCAAAGGGGTGGCCCCTGGCTTTTGTCATCCCAGAGGTCATCGGGGCAAAGCTCAACTATCCTTGTAAGCATTTCTAAACTGGGTACATAGTGACGATTCTGGATTAGTCGAATCACATCCATGTAGTTGCTCCTCTCCATTTATATCAGGCTCAATTGACTCAATATAACGACCGCCGTACATAATCCGGATAACAGTAACCGTTTTCTGACTCTCCACAAGCAGATAAAAACCAAAAAGTTATCGACCTCAGAACACGAAACCCTTGCTTTACCAGGGCTCCTTTTCATAGAGATAATACCGAAACGGCAGATAACTCAGTTTAGCAACACCATCCATGATGCGCCTCGCTTGTCTTATTACAATTTCAGCACTACATATTAGACGGTTCTTTGGCCCTGACTATCTCGGCTATCTGCTGATAGTTATCTTCGCTGCAAAAGAGGGCAACCCTTTCGGTAAGACCACCCCGGATTATGATAACTCTTTTCCTGGGTTTATACTTAACCTTGCGGACATTGTTCCACTTCAGGAATGTGGACTGGCGTGACCCCGCCAACAATCCCGCCCCGGCGGCGGCGGGCTGGCGAGCCAGTAAACCAAGAATTACCGTCACCCAATTGACAAACCTGTTCCTCTTAGCTTGACGGGGCCGGGCATAGCAGTGGATTCCTTTACTATCCAAGACATACCCAACATCGTACACTCCCCCGTACACAGCCATAATTAAAAGAAACGTAAGCAGGAATAACGCAGCAATCATGGTCAGTCCATACCAGGCACCTACTGCTGCCAGAACAATGCATAACACCCCGAAGGGAATACCAATGGCAATGGCCAATTGCAGCATTATAGTGGAGTTACGAAAAATAGGCACCAGTGCCGCCCAAGAAAAACTGTATTTCTCTTGGGACATGTAACCACCCCCGAACCAAGAAAATGCGCTGGAGATTGAACTGGCCCCAACCTCCGCTTATGATTCTGGGTAATAATTCGCCTTTCACCCATCATTTACCTGATATTAGAACAGGCTACCCCGGTTGGAGCAGCCTATGATTTGAATTTCAAGAGGTGTAATCCACCTTCATTTAGATATGCTTTTGGGAAATCCGCCACATTACTTTATAAAACCGTTCAGGGTCTTCAAAGAGCAAGCAATGGGCAACATCATCAAATTCTAGCAGTTCTTTGTGGGGAGCGTCTAAAGATGTATAAAACTCTTTCACAAGCTCATTGGGGGTATTGTAATCATGTTTGCCCATTAAGAAATAAACAGGAACCTTTACAGCCTTAATCTGCTCCAGCAAGTTAACCGTCAATACTTCAGGCCACATAGCTTTTACGGAAAATTGATTGCCTTCATTCATTCGCTCCTCATCTTCCTCAGTATACTCCGGCCTGTTGCGGGTAATCTGAGCAAGTTTATTGAAGAACCCTTTCTCTTTTATGACTCCCCCAAATTCATTGAGCCATTTCCTCTGTGTAAACAGCCCATTAAACATATCTTTATATGGTGGCGGACCAATTTCAGTAAGTTCCAGTATTGCCTCCTGGACATTATTAGCCTTGGCATGGTCCAGGGTAAACTGATAGCTCAGCAGCTCTCCCCGCTGAAAGTCCACACTTTGCCCTATACCGATATAGGCATAGAACAGTTCTGGAAATTTCTCAATTAATGAAGTGCCAATTACCGTCCCCCAAGAATGGCCAACCAGAAAAATCTTTTGCTTGTTTAACCGGTCCAGTAAATACTTGGTCAGTTCATTGGCATCCTCTATAAATTGATTTATGTTCATGGACTCTACGGGAATTGTTTCTTGATAAGATAAACCTGAACCCCGTTGATCCCAATTGACAACAACAAAATCTTTCTCTAATTGAGCTTGGAAATGAGGTGCCCAACCAATTTGAGCATTCCCTGGCCCGCCATGAAGAAATAGGAGTACAGGTTTATCAATATCCTCCCCCCGGATTAAAATCCACTGCTCTAATTCCCCTAACTTTACACTTTCCAAAACACTAATACTGGATTTTCCGCTAATTGATGGTGTATACCTCTCCACAATCCACTCTCCTCTTTTTCAATAACTCAAGGGAAGTCAACATCTTTCCCGGACAATTAGTTTATTCTTAATGACTTTAACAACAGTCTGGCTTACGGATATTAGTTCGCCTTTCACCCAACAAATACCTTCGATCACCAGTTAATCTGTGCATCGATAGACCGGCTGTCCCACAGTGATACTGATTGAGATTGAGATTGAATTCAGTCTTGCATGGTATCATCGGCACATCTTGACGTTCTCCATGGCGCACTGTCTGAAATGCCAGCCATTTAATCTTCTGAGACAATGGGACAATAATTTGAGTTTATTCTAGTTGCGTACAGCTCATTTCAGTTATATACTTAAGGCGGAGGTGATTTCTATGGCTTTGCTAACAGCCGAGGCCCTGGCAGAGGCCCTGAATGTTACAGTGGATACCATTTTTCACTACACCAGGCATAAGCGGATTCCCTTCATTGACTTAGGCGATCAGCAGTACCGCTATGACCTGGAGCAAGTGCTGCAGGCCCTAAACGCCCATGAAGTCCGGGAACAAAAAACCTCAAACCGGCCGGAGCCAGGCAAATCCTATACCTACCAGGACTATCTGCTCTTGCCTGAAGAACCGGGATTTCGTTTTGAGGTCCTGGAGGGAGAGCTTATAAAAGAACCCTCGCCCTCCATTATCCATCAGCTGATCTCGGGAAGATTATTTTCCATGCTGGACACTTACTTTTTAGCCCACGACCCCCAGGGCCTGCTACTCTTTGCTCCCATGGATACTACCTTTGGCGAAAAGACTGTGGTTCAGCCCGATCTTCTCTATGTTTCATCGGCCAAAACCGCTTTGGTCCGCAAACAACGGATTGATGGACCGCCAGACTTGGTGGTTGAAATCCTTTCCCCCGGCAACAAACGTAAGGATCGCCTGCGCAAACTTAATATCTACCTGCGGGCTGGGGTCAGTCATTTCTGGCTGGTGGACCCCGAGGAGAAGACCATGGAGTGCTTCACACTCAGGGATGGCAATTATGTTCTTATTACTTCGGGATTAGAATCTGACTTGGTTATGCCTCCCGATTTTCCGGACCTAGCCATTAACCTTTCGCTGTTATGGGAGGGTATAGACACAATTCCAGATTAGCTTCCCGGCCAAAAAGTGACGCCTTACCCCCTCACCCCCGGCCGCACCTGTACCTTCCTGGCCAAATACCAAGCGCCAGCCCCCACACGGCCAGCTAAGAATAGACCTTCTGCTAGAGAAAAATCAGCCGGGCAATCAACCGTGCGGTTGATTTTTTTGGTCCATTGATGAGTTGCCCAATCTCATAAAAAAAAGCAAGGCATCCACGATAACACGTAGGGTGCCTTGCTAAATTTTAATATGACTCTTTCCACCATTACAGGGTTAATGTCACCTCGAAAGAATATCCGCGTAAGATGATTATAACCAAAGGAGGTTATTCTCTTGGATTTGGCCATTGTTAGCGAAAGCATCGTTGCATTATTTATAATGATCTTAGTCGGTGTCTATGCTCGCCGAAGAAACATAATCACCGATGAAATGAACAAGGGGTTAGTCAATATCCTCATTCAAATAGCGCTGCCCTTTATGATAATTACCTCATTCCTACATACATATGACAGTACTATCAAGGCGAATGTAGTGAGTACAATTTATTATTCCATAATAGCATATATCCTGATGGCAGCTATTTCGTATTCTCTACTTAAACCTGTTAAAAAAGATAAAAAAACAATCCTCCATTTTGCCAATGTATTTGTCAATACTGGGTATGTTGGATTTCCAATACTTAATTCAATATATGGAGCAGAGGGTGTTGTGTATGGTTCAATCTTTAATATGTTCTTTGTGTTATTATTATGGACCTATGGAATCGCCCTGTTCACCGGCCGCTGGAATGCCCAGGAATTCAAGAAGGTCCTCTTAAACCCATCAATACTGGCAGTTTGTGCAGGTATTATAATCATGTTCTTTAATATTAGGATACCAAGCGTAATTGAATTTGCATCAAAGGGCATCGGCAACCTAACCGGACCGCTGTCAATGATGATTATCGGTGGCATACTCTCAAACATCCAAATAAACAGGTATTTACGCGACTGGACTATATATTATGGAATCGCTGTTAAGTTGATAATAATCCCGATTGCTATCTATCTTGTAGCGTTATTTACAAAAGTTTCATCTATCGCAATAAACTCGGTAATTATTATGACGGCAATGCCTGCCTCGACCATGACTTCAATACTTTCGGAGACATTTGACAAGGAAAAGGAATATGCAGCAATTGTAGTATCAGTAACAACTCTGTTGTCACTATTTACAGTGATAATATTCATAGGATTTGTGTTGGGATAACATATAGGATAGTACACATTACTTTATAAAACATCTATCTTGCTCATGTTCAACCTCCGTTAATTGATTATGGATAATAATTCTTCTTTCACCCAACAAAACCTTTATAAAAACAGGCTGCCCCACAGCAACGCTGATTGGAGCAGCCTATTGTTAATAATTCAGCAGCCCAGTCAATAATTGCCGGGCCTAATCCCAGAAAAGGCAATACTAGATTCCTAATAGCTGTGGCAGCTGATTTACATCGGCCAAAACTACGTCCGGTTTGTACTCTGAGGCTTCTAAGGCTCCAGCGTCAAAAACTCCAGTCCTGACCAAGGCGTTTCTGGCACCAATCAGTTTAGCACCCCATATATCCGTCTTGATGTCGTCCCCCACAACCAATGTGTTTTCAGGCCGGCTGTTGGTTCTGTCCAATGCTAAGCGTAAGAAAGCCTCGGAGGGCTTGCCCATCAACAGGGCCTCTTTGTCGCAGGCGATCTCGAACATGCGCACATAGGCGCCGGTATTAATCGTATAGCCGTCAACATCTATGTACCAAAGGGTCTTGGACAGGGCGATTATTTGCGCTCCGCCCTTGATCATCCGAAAGACCTTGTTGATTTCCCCGTGGGACACCTTGTCACAAAAATCTCCGATGATCACATAATCGGGATTGGTATCGTTTCGGTTAATGCCACTCAGGTCGGCTAAAACCTCGTCGTGAACCAAGGGGTAAAAGGACTTGTCCGGATGGCCAGCAATAAAGGCTTTTACCGCCGTCACCGGGGTGTAGACCTCGTGCAGTTCAAGGTTCAGGCCCATTTTCACAACCCGCTGGTGCACATCCGAAATGCTCCGGCTGTCGGTGTTGGTGACGAAGCTAAGCTGATAGTTGCTTTGCCTAAGCTTGTTCAGTGTATCGTTAACATCGGGGATGGCCACACCCCGTTCATAAAGGGTTCCATTCAAGTCAAACAATATGGTGTTAATATCCTGCATAGCCATTACCTCCTAAGACAGAGTTACTTAGAATTATATAATTAATCCGCATGAAGACCACACCTTTTAATGTCCCCCAGCATCAAGGCCGTACCATCAATTACATTTCTCTGCCCATCCTTAAGTTTCTCTTTTGACATCTGAAGGGCGAAGAAACGTTTGGCAAACTCGACAAGATCAATCCTCTGGCCTGAGCCAGAGATACTTGTTTCGTCCAAATGTAATGTAATAGATCTCGATGAATGGTAGCAAAAACTTTGCTCCACGTAAGTTGCTGCCGCATTCGAAATTTATGGGGTGCTCAGACATTTCAAATTCGACTATGTTACTTCGACACCAGTCGATTTTTAAATTCAGCCGATGTCTTCCTGGTGGTACGTTTAATTCAATCTGCTGACCATTACTTATTGTCCCAACCACTTCATCATTGAGCACAACTTTGTATGCACGAACCCTGTCCACGAATCCTGAGTCTCGTTTGATTCTTATCATTTAATCACTCCTAACATAGTGACTACTGTCCTGGCTGGTAATATCTATCTTCAGCCATTTCCTACACCCAACTCAAGAAATTGAGAAGTCTCCATTTTCAACACAGAAAGCAGCTCCAAGATCACTCTTGTTTTTAGTCAGACAGGCCTGTTCCAATTCAGGACTTAAAGAACTCCAGAACCCGATTGTTGAAGTCCTTCGCTTCTTCATAAGCTCCGTGACCCAATTCAGGATATATGTGAAGCTGGCTATTGGAAATAGCTTCAGCCATCTCCTTCTGTACCTCTTCTCCTCCAACAATGTTATCCTGGGCCCCGCCTATTACCAGTGTGGGGCACTGGATTTTACTCAGTTCAGGGTAAGCATTGTGGGTAAGACATGAGTTGGCCTGAATAAGAAACCGCTCTTGGGATTGGGGTTTGCCAGTCATTTTCACTAGCCAGAAAAAGGGACGCCACTTCTTAAGGCCCTTCTCAGAGTAAGTCTTCAACATTGTGTCCACCGCCAGATCCCCATAGCGCTTTTGCTCAGCCATTTCAATCCAACTGTTAACTACTCTTTGTAACGTTTCGTTCTGACGGGACACCGATACCACAATGGCCAATTTACGGACTTTTTGTGGGAAATCTACCGCCAGCCACTGGGATATCATACCCCCCTGGGACACACCCATAACTTTGGCAGACTTGATGTCTAGTTGGTCCATTGCTTCTGCTAAGTCCCGGGCCATATCCCGGGTACTCATGTTCGCCTCCAGTTTATCCTTACGGCTAAACAGCCAAACCTTATGCTCCCGGCCATAAGACCTAAACACTGTCGCCATTACAATGGCCATCCCCTTGACTGTTCTAAGTCCATCGCCCAGGCCAGGGATAATTACCAAGTCCTCGGTCCCCTTGCCAAATACATTGTAATGCATGTCGCTTCCACCGACTTGAACCTTGCCATTCTTTGCTCTAAACATCCTATCTCCTCCTCAAATATCACTTATAAATTCCGTTACGGATAATATCCAGATGGACCTGCAACCGGGTCAAGTATTCCTGCTGAATCAGTTCTATATCGTTTGCTTCTGACAGTTCCGCCAGAAAGGATTCGTTAAACCCCTTTAGCAACCAAAGCACCGTATCTATGGTGTTTTCTATCCCGTAGCGCAAGTTCTCTGCTGAGATATCCTTTAGCATCTCCCGGGCGAAATCCTCGGCACCAGCACCATACTTCTCCCGGACGCTGCGGCTGATATCTGTTCCATCATTCTCCTGGGCCCTGCGAAACAGCTTAAAATACAAGGGCTGCCTCAGGTGCAGCTGCATCTCAATCTGGGCGAAGTAGACCAGCCGGCTCAAAAGTTCATCTGGTGGATTGACCATTAGCGTGCTCAGTTCTTTAAATATTTCCCCGGCAACATGGTCCAAAATGTAATAGTAGAGGTCTTCTTTACTGCCGAAGTACTTGAACAGGCTACCCTTGGCAATGCCAGCATTACGGATTATCCTGTTGGTCGAACTGTCCCAAAACCCATACTGGGCAAACTCCTCAATACATACCTGCAGTATCTTCTGTTTTTTTACTTCTGGCAGAGACTCAAACAAATCCATAGGTTCACCTCCGATGACCAAGCGGTCACTGACGTGCATTTACGTGGTGACCACTTGGTCACCGCAAGTAAATTATACAACCCTTTGATTGGAAAATCAATTACGATTTAGTTAAATTTGATATCAGTATCCGTTGTTAAGTTTTAAATCGATATGCCGCCAATTTCTTTTGTACTGTACAGCAGTCATCATTATTCAATGCTGAGATAGAATCAGTGGCTCCCACAATAAATATTGCTCGATTGCCTATATGGTGTTTCCCCACATAATTTTGCAAACGCATAAAGGCCCCAAGTCCCTGATCTGCAAGGGTTGCGGCCTCTTTTTGTCATATTTTGCTATCAAAGTCAGTTATACCCCTGTACTTAAACATCGATTTTACGAAGATATGTCCAGGATTCAGGATCATTTACTAGCTAACCAATTATTGATAACATAAAAGAAATTCGCTATCCAAGGTTCGGAATGTCCCAAAAACTGAAAACTTGTGGATTGGATACATACAATCAGTAAAATAAGTAAGGTTGGAGGTGCTGATAAATGAAAAAGCTCGGATTGGTAGGCGGGATTGGCCCGGCATCCACATTGGATTACTACAAAGGAATTATCGACGTTTTTCGGATGAAAACTGCTGAAGGGAACTATCCCCAAATCATCATCGACAGCATAAACCTTGCCGAAATGTATGACCTGGCGGCAAAAAAGCAGTGGGATCTATTTACATGTCGGCTGGTGGACTCAATTAAAAACTTGGCGGCTGGTGGAGCAGAATTTGCGGCCATGGCTGCAAATACCGCCCATATTGTATTCGATGAAGTTAAGGGTAAGGCCCCTTTACCCCTTATTAGCATCGTCGATGAAACATGCAAATACGCACTATCAAAGAATTGCAAAAGCGTCGTGATCTTCGGCACGGCTTTTACAATGAGCAGCGGGCTATACACAAATGCCTTTACCAAATACGGTATCGACGCCTTTATTCCCACTGAAAATGAGCAGAAGGCAATCCATGATATTATTTTCCCTAACTTGCAAGAAGGCATCGTGCTGCCAGAGGACAAGAAAACAATCATGCAGATTGCAGATAGAATGATAGCTGAGCAAAAAGCAGATGCACTAATTCTTGGGTGCACCGAATTGCCGCTGATAATAAAGAATGATGATTTAGATGCTTTGCTCCTTGATACAACTCAGATCCATATCGAAGCTATTGTAGATTACATGCTTTCGTGATTGGCCATGGGGGCATTTCCGGAACTTTTTGACAGCACCTCTTACTGCGCCCCTTAAGACATGTCATTTCAATGAGGAGTGTTTTGTATGAAAAAAGTCGCAGTCCTACTTTATCCTGATTTCAGCAATTACGAGATGAGTGTTGCCCTGTCAATCTTAGGGCAAGCTCAAAAACCTTTCGATGTATTTGGCTTGACCTTAGAGCCGATAAGAAGTGAGGAAGGGATTTATATCGCTCCTCAAAAGACGGTAGAGGAATTGGTAGTTGACGATTATGACGGCTTGTTGTTAACCGGCGAAATGGACTGTAAACCGCTGATGACCGACGAAAGGTACGCCACCTTTGTTAAGTCCTTTGACAAGCCGGAAATGATTATTGGCAGCATTTCCAGCTCAACAGGCCTACTGGCCAAACTCGAGATGCTAAAGGACAAGAAATATATCTCGAGGATACCAGAAGAATTCCTCGACAAATTTGGCTTCCAAAAGGAGAACTATACGACTGAAGGAAACTACGTCCAGGATGGCAACATAATCACGGCCATGGGCTTCGGGTTTGTCGAATTTGGAATTGCCTTTGGAAAGGCGCTGGGTTTAGACTTCCATCCCGGCTGGTATAAAAGAAATTGGGAGGAGTAACGCAATCCCTCTGCCAATGTTTGAGCAGAGGGATTTCTTTTTACCGAATTCTATGGTACTGGGCGATGCCACAGCTGGCAACTAGCTTGCAAAAGTTTTTTCCACTGGTATTTCTAACCCGGAGAAGAAATATGAAACCAACGTATCTCCCGCTCTGAAAATAGTATTCGCCTCCAGCTCATATTCGTTGAAGCCGTAGACAAGCACAGTATTTTGCTCAGGGTCGACAAGCCAGTATTCCCGGACACCGGATAGCATCACCGTGTTCAGTTTATCTACCATGTCTTTGGTGCGAGTGCTTTTTGAGATGATCTCTACGCATAAAGTAGGTGTGCCCATGTATCTGTTTTTCTCGTTGAGATTTTCTTCAAAGTCACAGGCTATGAATAAATCCGGTTGCATAACGTCTGGGTTTTTAAAATCTTTTTTGAAGAAGTGAACATCAAAAGGTGCGTAAAATACTCGGCATTTTTTACCCTGAAGAAACTCCCGCAGAATAACATACAAGTTGCCAGAAACAATTTGGTGAAAGGCGTCCGGTGAGGCCAGCAGAACTATCTCCCCGTTAATGTACTCCATTCGCAATTCACTTTTATCGCAGATTTCCATAAACTCTTCATAAGATACCTTTTTGCCCCCGTATTGGTAGTCTACCGCCCGTTCCCTAACAGTGAAGTAGCGTTCGATTTCAGTAATATACGGAGTAAGTCTCACTGCTTTTTTGCCGTTTTTGGTGACAACTACTTCGTTGTCCTCGATAACATAGTCGATGTACTTACCCAGATTGGTTTTAAACTCCGTTGCAGTAATGACTTTAGTTGTATCGCTCATAATAAATCATCACCTCGTACGAAATTATACCATTTCGTACGAGGTGATACAAGATTGTCCACTAGGATAATGAGCAGTGGCAGAAAGGATATCAACACCATTGTTGTTGGAGACAAAACAGTGCATTATTGAGGGGTACGGGCAAATGATTAACCCCCTGAGTGGGCCTGGGGGCTCACAATTTCGCCTCCGGCCTTCCCTGCCCCTGGGCCCATTTCAATCAGATAATCCGCCGCGTTAATTACCTCCGGGTTATGCTCAACCACCAGCAGAGTGTTCCCCCGCTCCACAATCCTGCGCATGGCCCCTAGGAGTTTTTTTATGTCCTTAACATGCAGCCCGGTTGTCGGTTCATCCAAAATATAGAGCAGGTTCTTTCTGGCCCGGAGCTTGCTGAGTTCCCGGGCCAGCTTCAGCCGCTGCCCTTCTCCCCCCGAGATAGTACCAATTTGCTGGCCCAGCTTCATATAGCCCAGACCAAGGTTGCAAACATACTGCAATTTGTGACAAATATTTACTTCACCCTGGAAAAATATTAAGGCTGCATCAATGCTCATGTCCAAGACCTGGGTGATGTTCCTGCCCTTGTATTCAACCGCCAGCACCTCGCTGGCAAAGCGTCCTCCCCTACACTCGGGACAGGTAGTCCGCAAGTCGCCCAGGTAATGGATATGGGTCTCGAGGCTGCCCCGGCCCTTGCAGGAAGGACAGGCGCCTTTGGCGTTAAAAGAGAAGTATGATTCTTTGTCCAGCCCGTATTGCCGAGCATCAACTGTCCCGGCGAAGAGCCCCCTGATGGCAGCAAACACCCCAATGTATGTGGCAGGGATGGAAGCACCTGACCGATTGATGGGGGATTGATCGATACAGCTGACACCCATAATCTGCTCCATACCTTCAATGCGCCGGTGCTTGCCCGGGATAACCTTGGGGTCTTTCTGGTTGCGAACTGCTTTGTAAACGACCTCCACGGCCAAAGTGCTCTTGCCGGAGCCGGAGACGCCGCTCAAAGCTACCAGGCAATTGAGGGGAATCTCCACGTCTATGTCCTTCAGGTTGTTGGCAGAAGCGCCAATAACTTTGATGCAGCTACCCGCCGGTCGGGAGTTCAATTTCGTTAAATGCACTGTTTTCTCTTTGAGGAAGGGCGCGATTAGCGACTGGGGGTTATTCAGAATTTCTTCGTATCGCCCGGCTGCGATTACCTCCCCGCCTCCTTCGCCTGCCCGGGGCCCGATTTCAATAATATAGTCTGCGCCCCTGATAACGTCCAGGTCATGCTCGATTGTAATGACTGTATTACCCTGATCCCGGAGCGCTTCCAAAAGCCCGATAACCTTGGCGGTGTCCCGGTGGTGCAGGCCAATCGTAGGCTCGTCGATGATATAGGTCAGGCCCATGAGGCCAGCGCCGAGCTGGCCGGCCAGGCGTACACGTTGGTATTCTCCGCCAGATAACGTATCGATCCTTCTGTTCAAGTTTAGGTAACCCAGGCCGATGTTAATTAAGGCGTCCAACCGTTGCTTCAGCTCAGTGAGGACGGAACTGATGACAGTATCTTTTTCGCGTTCCAGGCCTTCAAGCATTCCCCGCAAGTCCGTGAGTTCCAACTCACCCAGAGCGTAAAAAGTATACCCCTTGATGGTGATGAGCTGACGGTGGAGCTTTAGCCGGCTGCCCCGGCAGCTGGGGCAGGTCTCATCGGTCATGAAGCGGTTGAAGAATGCCTCCTGGGCATCGGTGAGTTCTACCCGTTGCTTATCCTGGTAATAGCGGTTGATCCGAGTCACCAGGCCTTCAAAGGATACTTGCTCCCCGACCCTGGCGGTATAGCCCGGCGTCCCCTTGTCATACCCCGGAGGCCTTTGTAAGGGAAAACTCTTTTTGCTTCCATGGAATATTAGTTCTCGGACAAAGTCCGGAAGGTCCTTGAATGGAGTATCAAAGGAAAAGCCATAGTGGACAGCCAGGCTGTACATAAGCATGTACCAGTAGGGTTGCCTGTGGTTCAGGACTTGAGGGTGGAAGGGGCCCTGGCTGAGACTCTTTTCCGGATTCCTGATGAGACCGGCAGGATGGACGACTTTGCGAACGCCGCTACCCTGGCAGTCCCGGCAGGCGCTGTTGGGATCGTTGAAAGAGAAAAAAGCAGGCAGAATTTCTGCCGCTACAAAACCGTGCTCGCTGCAACCATGCTTTTGGAAGAACCAGGCGCACTGCTCCCTTTGGGCAGCGTCGGGAATACAGATGCGCAGGAACCCCTCCCCCTGATGCAAGGCGTTTTTAAGGGAGTTGCCAACGCTCCGGCCAAGCTCCTTTTGGATTCGGATTTTGTCGGCAACTACCAACATGGTGTGCGGGTGTGCTTCTATTTCTATCCAGTCCCGCAGATCCCCGCGCCGGCCATCGATTTCAATGCGCTTATACCCCTGCTTTCTGAGCCCGGCAAAGAACTCGTCGTATTGCTGGTTTGCGGGTTTGTAAACGGGAAACTGCAATTCAACAAGCGTCCCATCCGGCAGCTTCTCCAGTTCTGCCTGCAGGTAGCGCAAGGAGCGGATGGGATAGGTGCTAGAGCAGATCGGACACCTGGCCCGGCCAAGGGTTGTATAGAGATAGCGCAGGTAGGTGCTGATCTCCGACTGGGTGCCGATGGTGGCGCGGGGGTTTTTTCGCGGTTTAGACTGCTTGAAGCTGATAACTGGCGTCAGGCCCTCGACATAGTTTACATCGGGCTGCTTCAGCTGACTGGTGTAGCGCCGCATCTGCTCCGACAGGCAGTCTAGCAAGCGTTTCTGACCGGCAGCGTAAATGACGTCGTAGGCCAGGGTGGACTTGCCGGAGCCACTGACTCCGACAATAACAGTATGTTTGCCATGGGGAATGCAGACAGAGATATCTTTCAGGTTATGTTCCCGGGCGCCGCTGACCCTAATCGCTGCTTCCATTATTCGCCCCCTCCCTGATTACTCACTCGGTAACCGATCTGGAAGCACTGAATCTGATTGTTTATGCGGACGGGTTCAGGGTAGCGCTCGACCAAACCGACGCGGCAGAGCCACTCATAGTTGATGCCAAAACCATGGGGCCTGGTCTTGAGGCGGAACTCCTGCAGCGTGTGGTGCTGCTCCAGATGGACAAGAACCGGCCGGTAGACTTCCCTGGTGTTGTCGTGGAGGTAAGTGCAGCAGGCAGTAAGCATCGCCTCCAGCAACTGGTCAGTCATCGCCTGCTGAAACAGCGGCTGATAAATGGCCTGGAACAACTTGGGGCGAAGCCTGGCGGCCTGGGCGATGAGTTCCCGCTCCGGGGAAGTCGTGCCCTGGCCACTTCTATCCAGGCTATTGCTTGGGCAATATGGAAAAGGTAGTACTGGGCGTTGGTGCTGTCCTTCTTGACAGAGTAACTCTTCTCCGCCTTGTTCAGGTAGTATACGGCCTCTGAAAAGCCAAGAAGCATTTCCACTTCCCGGTCCCGATTGCCGATATAGAATATGTCTTCAATATATTCATTCAAGGTTGGGTCCTGAGCAAAAAGCAGCGTGCTCTTGGACAGGGCGCAGAAAAAGTAATCCGAGACATCGGCGCTCTCCAAATACTCCCTGAAGGCGCTACGTCTCCAGATATCCACCAGCACCGGCGCATCATGTTCCAATAGCCAATACTGCCTGGGCCCCTTGTAACTGTCATCATAGACGAAGAGAACCTGCAAATCGGACCATTCCCAGATTAAATCATGGCTCATGCTGCCAATAAGCAAGCCGGCCAGACACTTGCTGTCCGCTCTGAACTTGCTGACGATACCTGCCAACGCCGCCTGAAAACGTGCCCGCAATTCCTGGTTTTCCATGTGCATGCCTCCTTTAATCTTATTGCTCAGCTATCCTACCAGAGCGACGGTAAAAAGTAGAACCGGCTCTGGCCAGGCGTACTGCCCAGAATGGAAGGGGCTGTCTCCGGACACGCAAAAACGCCGCCCCGCATAGAAAATCTTGACAAGTCGGCGTTTGTTAGGTATCTTAGATTTAGTCAGCAGCCAATTTTACTTGTGAAAAGACCTCCGCACAGCGGAGGTTTCTTTATTTTACTGATTATTGGATTATACTACAGAAATAATGACTCAAGTTTGATTGTCAGGGAATCAAAGATGTATGAGCTGGCAGCTTCATTCTGCCGGAATGTCCTGCTGTTGCTGATTTCATTATCGAAGCAAAGGAACCGTTTCTTTGCTTCCTACCTTGTTTCACTCCAATAATACGCACCTAGACTAAGCACTAATTCCGTCACTATCACCACTTGGTGCTTTTCCATACAGACAGTTTTTGTGATTAACAAGCACTAAAATCAGTGCTGCTACCAGGTAAAAGACCGTAGTAATTGTAATGATATTTAGCACATCGCCAATTTGAATGGCAACAAAGTAATTAGCGAGTTGGTGAATAATAATCGGTATTAAAAGGTTGCGATTTAAGTTGTAGAAAACTGTCATTATTATCGATGTAGAGATAATGTAAATCATAAAACAACCGATATACTGAACCAATTGCATTCCTGCATATCCAGATAAAAACCATAGCGGCGCATGCCAAAAACCCCAAAGCACTCCAACAATAACTGCAGATTTCAACGGGCTGTAACTTTTTTGCAGCTCATTTAGCACAAATGCTCTCCAACCTATTTGCTCGCCTAGCGGGCCCCGAATTAAGTTATTGCCAAATATTAAAAGCAATGTGATCCATGAAGTAGTGACCAGTGCACTAAGCGGTACCCCTTGAATAACACTTGTCATCAAAAGGATGCCTATAAAAATAGAAGACTGAAGTAGCAGAACCCAAACTACAGTTGATAATTTCATCCTTTCACTGAACTGCCTCTTGACGTAGCTAATCAGATTATCCTCTGGATAGATCTTACGGAACATGGCTACAAAAACAAAGGTGGCAGTCCAGGCTGAAACTACTTTTAATACTTCCGCTAACACGAGAGACTCCAGGACAAGCATGGTCATCCCGATCAAAAGAATAAACAGAAAGAATACCCCATATGTCCAAAGAACATATCCCCTAAGCAATCTTCTCATATAATAAACCTCCAGTTTAATAATGATAGCAAATTCTATCTAATTATACAGACAACTAACCCCGTTTTTAATGAATTAACTCAAGTTTCGCACACCCAAAACCCTGCTGACCTCCTGAAGTAACTAGGTAAGTCAGCAATAAATTGGCCATAAAGCTCCCTAATGTGCTCCTGATTTAGTCTAGCCCTGTTCATGACATATACA
>VEMY01000075.1 GCA_009711825.1 Bacillota bacterium
AACACCCTTTCGCTGGTTGTTGGGATTTAGGCACTTCCATTTTACCAGCAAGGGGTGTTTTTGTACACCTTTGAGGCCAATAAAGTCAGGGGTTTACGGGTGTTTTACACCTGCGAAACTTGAGTTATTTTAACTAAATTAGATACGCTGATTTACTTACTAATCTTAATATTTCTCAGTTCCCCCGGGTCTAATTTGCCTACATCTAAAGTTGCCGTTTCCTTTTCGGTCTCCAAGATATTAGTCTTGAGAATTTCGTTATAGTCAAAACCGACTGTAAGCCTCCCGCCTTCAATTGCATGATTCTCATTGTTATAGATCCGCAGCACATAGCCGTCGTTGTCCTCGGACTTGACAACAGTACTGAAGGCAGACCGGGAATTCTCAAGGCCGATAAAGTCGTAGGATTTCGGCAGCGCAAAGGGAAGGGGATTGGTCGGGAAGTACGAGAGCTTAAATACTGTGCGCTCATGGGTCTGGTTTTGATAGTACATCTGATTGGTTGCATAGCGCACGTAATCATTCATAACATTATTTCCGTCAAAGTCATCATAGTAAGTCAGACCGACTTCGAAAGTAATTTCACCCAACAGCTGACTGTCCGGGGTCTCAATCACCTTGTAGTCCAGACCGCTAGGGCGGCCTGGCCGCCGGTTAAGGTCCGGCAGGCCCAGATGGCCGACAGAACGGAAGATTGTCAGGGCAATGTCCTTGCAAGCTGCACCGATAAACTCGTATTCCTTGATGCTGCGGGTAAAGGCGCTAACGGTATATGCATCCCCCACCGCTGATACATGATTCAACAGGGGATTTGTCGGGCTGGGCTCCTCAAACCAATTCTCCTCCCGCCAGAACTTCAGAGCTTCAGGACTAGTCTCACGTTTGATATAGCCAAACTGAGTTCCAGCATATGAGTGGTGATTCTCGAATTCAGAGCTTATTACCAGCCGTACCCGATGATTCAACGCTTTGTTGGCAAAAGAACCATTGAGCTCAATAACATCACTGTCGTCCCGGAGGCGCAGGCGGATTTTGTAGCTTAAGTCCGAATTGCATTTTTTCGCTTTGCGTTCCTCGAGGTTTTCCGGCACCTTGAAGCTGCCCTGAAGCGTCATTTCACTCATACCCGCCGCGTTCCAGGCACTAGATTTTGCATCTTTGAAATAGTGGGTAATGATCAAATCCTCACCTTCATCAGGATAGGAGTAATCATAGTTATCGCCAGCATCACCGGATTCTTCGAGATAGAGAGCCTGATTAAACACCCTGTTTAAGAGCTTGTCAGTAATTCGGAGACCGGTATCCAACAGCTCAACCTTGAAGCGGGCATTCTCTGTATAATTTCCCGTTTTGCTAATCCGCTCCGGTGCAGAGCTGTTTTCCGCCTCCATCACCTGGATTGTTTTGTAGGCGATGCCAGGAAAGTCTTTCAGGTTGAGGATAACTGTAGTCTTCCAAAAGTCTCTGTCCTCGGTCATCAAGTCCGGTGACTTCCGGAGCACCCCGCCGTACTGCTCTTCTGCGCTGACCACTGTATATGGCAGTTCCCGGCCATCAAGAAAGAGCTTAAACTCAGGTTTTTTGGTATAGATATTCAGCTTGAGTGACAAATCGCGCTTATATGGCAGGGTGTTGAAAACGACCAGTGGCGTCCCAGGTTCTTGATTCTCAACGGAAAGCGCGGTAATTTTCATCAGATAAACTTTGGCAGCTTTGGCGATGTTCAAGGCATTATTGCTGGTGACTTTGATATACTCATTAGTTTCATCGGTCAGGGTCGCCGAAGCGTGGGTCTGACAGCGAACCAGCGTATCCCAGGCCTTGTCGAGGATGCTCTGATCATAAGGAACCCCCAGCTGATCCAACATGGCCATCAGTGGCTGAACTTCGAAGGCCAGGATGCGCTCCGCCTCATCCTGCAAAGCCTTGATATCTGCCCGGGCAGAGAAGATTGATTTGTGGATTCGATGATACTGGGTAGAGAACAATTCGTAATCATGGACTTTCAAATTTTGCCCCCGTTCCCGCACCTTCTGCATAAACTCTTCCCAGGTGGTAAGCTGGAAGTAGAGCTCGTTAGACTCTGAATTGTATTTTTTTATCTTCTCTTCGATGTTGAGCATAATTGGGTTTTGGTCAAAGCCCAGGGGAAAGACAAATTCATTCTCCACAGAGGAAAGTGTGACTAGGCGCTCAATCAGCGATTTGACATCGATACGGTTGTAATCCTCAGCTTTGTCGGTGAGCAAAGTGCCGTATTTAAATGGGTAGGCGCCGTAACCATAGCCAGAAATCATTGTGCAAACCAGGACCTTGCTGCCGTCATTTGAGCGGAGGTAAAATTCACTGCCAAGGTTATACTCGTCGCCAACACCGCGGGTGATAACAAAATCGTAGATACCCATCTGGTTGAAAATCTTCGGGAAATCATAGGAATGGCCAAAGGAATCCGGCAAGTAGGCAATCTTTGACACGCCGCCCAGCGCGTCGCCGGTTTTTATCCCCAGACGCAGGTTATTTATCACGGCCTCGCCGCTGGAGATAAAGCAGTCCAGCTGGGAGTTAAACGGACCGACAAAGAGCTTTTTCTCTTTGACCAGCTTGCTGATTTTTTCCCGATCTTCGGGGTGTAGTTCCAGGTACTCGTCCAGGGCCGCCGTCTGGCCGTCCAAGAAGAAGTTCTCAATTTTGCCATCATCAAAGGCGGCAAGCATCTCTTTCATGTTGTAGGTGAACTGGACCATGGCATCCTGGGCGGTGAAATACCAAAGTGGATCCCAGTGGGTGTGGTGAATGCAATTAGCTATTTTTTTCATTTACATCCCCCTTTCGCAGGATTGTCTTGTGAATTACCACCGGCTGGTAGCCCTTAGCTTCAACAACATACTCAGTGATGCTGGCGGGCACGGTGATAACATCGAGGAACCGAGCCCGGTACTGCAATTCGGGATTTGCCTTGGAACGAATCACAACTTCTTCACCGTCCACAACCGACAGGACCGTAAACTCGCCGTCAGTGGCACCCTCATATTTCCCGCCGGTCTCGAGATTAATCCGGTGGGTTTGGTAATACATGCGGTCGTTTCTGCCAATAACATATTCTGCAAATTCGGCTGTTTCTTTGATTTTTTCCGGTTTCAGAATCAGGTTTTCCCGCACCCATTGGGTATCACGCTCAAAACCCAGAACTTTTTCCGCCTTGTTGGTGTGGATCGGCCGCAGTTTGCCGTTGATGTCTTTACGGTTGTAGTCGTAGATCTTGTAAGTGTAGGAACCGACGGTGAGGCTGCCCAGCTCCAGCACCAACTGGTTGCGGCCTGAGGCATGGACTGTCCCCGCAGGAATCATGAACTGTTTGCCCGGAATCGATTGCTCCGAGGAGATATATTTCTGGTAGTCAATAGAGTCACCGTTTTTCTCTGCTGCTTTACAGAGCTCTAGAAACTCCCGGCCGTCACCCTTAAAGCCACAATAGGTGCGGGCGTCATGACCGGTGGCGACGATATAGTAGGCCTCGTCCTGGCTTCCAAGTTCGCGGTAGTTCTCCTTGGCAAAATCCCGCCCGGGGTGGACCTGGATGGACATGTTGCCATTTGAGTGCCAGGTGTCGTCATAATTGAACCGAATCGGGTAGTAGCCGTTGTAATCTTCATATGGGCGATCGCCGAGAATCGTCCGCCCCCGAGCGTTGACAAAGGTATAGAATGGAAAGTCCAGATACTTGCCGTCAATATCTACGGCAATACTGACTTCCAGGGGAATCAGTTCAAAGACCCAGGCAATTTTCGGCGCGATGTCCACGGGAAGATTACGTGCTTTGCGGATAAATTCGCCGCCCCAGACACCCTCCAGATAAACAGGTTTGGCCCGAAATGGCCGTCTTGCCAATTCGTCGAAGATGCTATTGAGCTCTTCATTGCCCAGGCAAGCCAATTGGTCCCGCTTGTTGCCGATAACATAGAAATCTAATTTGTTTTCTTCGATTAACTCACGACGCAGCTTCATGGCTACCTGGATATCCACATAGTAGAAGCGCCGCATCATTGCCTCGAAGGGATGGTCAGCCTGAGCGCCAATGTTTCGGTACTCGCCACCCGCCACCCGCAGCACCGCTTCTTTGGGCGTAATATCGATATAGATGACGAGATCAGCGGCCTCGCGGATCAGCGCGTTGGCGCTGCCCAGGCCAAAGATTACGTTTACACCGCCCATTGCCTGGATACGCTTCAGGAGACTAGCCAGCTTACTGCGTTCAATAAAATCGGTGAACGCCCCTTCATAAAGCTTGCCAAACAGAAGCACAGGATCATCTTCATAATTTAGGGGCAGACAGTGCTCCACTAATTTTTCAATCTCTGCTTCCGGCTTGAGCACATCTCTGATATCAAAGAAATTTAACTGGGAGTCGGCGCCAGCCAACGCTTTCTGCAGGCCGGCAGCAAAGTGATTAAAATCAGCGCCCAGGTAACCATCTAAAACAACAAGCTTGCCTTCGTCGCTGTTTCGGCCTAACGTTTCCGCCAGAGCACTGAAGACTGCTTCATTACCAGCGAGAATCTTTTCGGCAGCGATTTTCTCGTCGCTAAGCCTATTCACCGCCCGCATGTCGTCATAGGGCAGGGGATTAAACATAAAACTCATAATTCACATACCTCCTAATCGATTAGCATTATTGGATTGTGATGCCCCCCAGTAAGCTGACCAGTTTTTCCTTGTCATTGCAGGCAGTCAGCTTGTCCCGAAACTCTACGTGAATTAGCTTGCGAGCGAGGGCTGCAAGAACCTTCAAATGATAGTTGTCCGCCGATTGCTCGGGGACAGCCAGGAGAAAAACCAACTTAACCGGCTCCTCATCCAGCGAATTCCACTCCAACCCGCGGACACTGCGACCAAAGGCAATGGCCGGTGTTTGCACCGCGGCACTCTTGCCATGGGGGATGGCTATGCCGTGACCAATGCCAGTCGGCCCCAATGCTTCCCGGGCCATGGTATCAGCCACAAACTGCTCCAAATCACTCACATGACCAGAAGCGAAAAGCTCTTTGGCCAATTCCCGAATAACTCCTTCCTGGCTGGTGGCGGCAAGGTCTAAATTTATATGCTCTGCTGTTAATAGACTCACGATGATTACTCCTCTCTGTACCCCCTGATGATTTCAACAAACTGGCTTGGGCTAGTTGCTGCCCGCAACCGGGAAAGAAATTCCCGATTGTCCAACAGCCGGTAAAAACTGCGAAACATCTGCCAGGTCTTCTCCTCCCGGTTAAATTTCAACGCCAGCATGAACACCAAATCAACTTCGTCCTCGCCCCACTGAATTGGCGTTTTCAGGCGGGCAACTGCCACCCGGGATGATTGGACATGTTCCTGGAATGTATGGGGAATTGCCACACCCCGGCCAACTGCAGTGGACGCCAATTTCTCCCTGGCCAACACCCCTGCCCGGTAATCTTCAGTGACAACACCGGTCGCCTTCAGGCGGGCCGCCAGAAACCCGATTATCTGTTCCTGGCCAGCGGCCTCAAAGTCCAGAAAAACCAAATCAGGCGTGACCAGGTCTGTTAGCACCGGAATGCTCTTTTTGGGGTCCTGATTGCCCCTTATCGTATAACGACTAATTGCCTGAATATCTTGCTGATTGAGAAAAGGACTGACCTGAATAACTGGAATGCTTTTTGCTTCCAGCGGCACTGTCGAGATGATCAAATCTACATTGGGTAGGTTGCCCTGACTGTATTGATAACTGGAGACGACATCAACAACATCGAGATTGGGAAATGCTGACTCCAGGCGGGTGTTTAAGAGCTGTGCAGTCCCCATGCCACTGGAGCACACCAATAGCACACGCTTCCGCTTCCGCAAACGCTCGAGGGCGGCGCCAAGATGCATGGCAATGAATCCGACTTCCGGCTCGGAAATCGTCACCCCCAGATGCTGCTCAAATACTTTGCTGGTGGCCCAGGCGGCATTCATCAACTCAGGGTAATTTTCCTTGATCATTGCCAAAATGGGGTTGCGGATCGACAGGCCGTGGCGAAGCCGGTTCAACGCGGGGCGCAGATGCAATGCCAACCCCGCCAGCAACAGGCGGTCATGGGCAAGCTCGAAACCGAGAATCGCCTCCGCCACAGCAATTATTTCCTGGGTGATTTTAATCGTCTGTGGTTCGAGTTTGGCAACCAAATCTTCTGCCTCCTCAGAGTCAACCCGCTGCTGGAGCTTAGAGCCAAGGATGTGCATGCAGATGTAACCGGTTTCCGACTCGGGGATGCTTACGCCCGCGATTAGACTGATGCGCGCGGTAATCCACCGGGCGACTTCAAATTCTTCTTTTTGCCGGACCATCTCCATTTGCTCCCGGGGCATAGTTATATCTTTGCCCTGGCGTAAACGCTCCATGGTAAGGGCGATGTGGACAACGAGGCAGACAAAGGCCTCGTCGGCAAACCGGAAGCGCAAACGGTTCTCAGCTTCTTCAAGCACTGCCTCAAACAGACTGATGTCATGGGCAGGGAACAATTTGGTCAGCTGACGATAGGTTCCTCCATCCACACGGCGTACCGGCACCGGTCCCGAATCGCTGTCGCTGTATGCCGATAGTTTCGGCAGCAGATCTGCTGTCGCCCGGCGAATTCCAGATTCATCACCTTCCACAACCAGACCCCTGTTTTTGCGGTTTACCAACTCCAGGTCATAATTTTGCAGATACTCCCGAACCCCATCCAAATCGTTGTAGATAGTCATTCGGCTGACGTAAAGCTTGTCACTCAATCTAAGAATGGGCGTCGGCCCAGCCAAAACCTCTTGCAAGATAAGGAGTTGCCTGTGCCCGGGTGAATATTTCTCCTCCCAAACCCCTTGGCGAACCTTGGAAACCACATACCCCAGGTCCTCAGGGCTGCCTTCAATCCAAACCCCGACCTTAGGCTTCCGCATGAGCTTAAGGTTATAGGCCTCAAGTAAAATCTCCACTTCTTCCAGCCAATACCGTACTGTTCGGTTGGAGACATGGAGCTCCTGGGCCAACTCATCTACCCTGTGCGGTCCTTTGTCCCGAAGCAATATAAGCAATAATTGCTGAAGATTTTCTTTCATGGTGATATCACCCCATTGCTACTGACTCGAATATACCACCTGAATGTCAAGTAGGATTACACTCCTCTTGCCGCATAAATGTGGCAAAGCTGGACACTAAAGCTGCTCGCGACTCACAACTAGTCTCTATGGTAATTTCACCAGAACGAAAACAAATAACTCGTGAAAACAAAAACAACTGCCTGGGCAGTTGTTTCAGAACTATACATTTAATTTACGCTATTCAATTAAAACGCTGGCTACAAATCCAGCCACATCACCCGGAGGTCTCCATGCCGCTCTATCTCCTTAAAACCAAGCTCTGTGTACATGTTTATAGTTCCCCTGTAAAGCGTTTGAGGGTTAGCCTTAATATCCACCGGAAGTGCCAACACAGCTTCATAATCATCCGCTTGGAAGTCTTGAACCGCCTGCTCTAGCAACTTCCGCGCCAATCCTTGATTGCGATAATTGGGATGGATCACAAAGCAAAGCACGCAGCCGATCCTCCTATCACCAACAACTGGCTGCATTTCTTTTTTTAGACGGAGATAGCGCTGAGCATCGTTGGCATTGCACCAGCCTACACACTGCTCGCCATCGAAAGCCAGATATCCCATCATTCTCCCTTCCTTGATTAGTTCAAAGGCATCTCGACGATTATCCTCCCCCGTCCTGCTTTGCCACTGCTCCTGGGAGCAATCGACATGATATGCCATACAATAACAGCTGGCCCAATGGGGGGAATGCTCAAAATCCAACCCTTCAAAGAACTCGACAAAGGTTTTTGCCAGTTCTGGGGCGAGCCGCTTAATTGTCAACCCCATCTTTTCACGCTCCTAAAAGTTTAATCGTATAAATTATAATACAACAAGATTAAAATACAAAGATGAAATCCGATATATCACATTTTGAAAGATGTATATTAATATTTTTAATATACGCATTGACATATGTGAAATGGATGATATTATGAGGATAAAAGCTCTAGAAAGTGGGTGCAAAATGTTTACATTTCCCCAAAACCTGTATACCGATGTCAGAATCGAGGATGTCTTTGAGAGCAACATTATTTTTTCGTTGGGAAACCTCGATGAACAAAAGCAAAGGAAATACAAAGCAGCCTTTATCAGGGTTTTTGACGGGACCCGGTGGTACTATAGTTCTACTTCGAACATAGAGGCAATTCAACGGGAAATCGACAATCTGGCACGAATAGCCACCGCCAATTCGGCAATTGGTGACCATCCAATCGTTCAGAAGTTGGAAGCCAACCAAGGCGAACACACCAAATTCAGATTGAATTCCGTTGCCGAGATAGGTATCGACCAAAAGTTAGACCTCTTACAGGACTATTTCCCAATCATCTCCGAGAACAGTTTGATTAAAATGTGGAAGGGGCAGTACGTCGATCAATATGTAGTTAAAAAATTCTATTCCAGCAAGGGAGCCAATCTACATTTCGATGCCCAAAAAGCTGGCATCTCTTTGCAGTTTGAAATGGCTGCCAATGAACGCAAGTTTTCCGAACGGTTCCAAAAGGCGTCTCATTATTTTTCGGATTTGCAGGGCCGGCATGAAGAACTGAAGGCCTATATCTCCAAGTGCGAGGACTTTCTGCATAATTATCAAGCACTTAAGCCGGGAAAATATACAACCATCCTCTCGCCGGTTGTGGCTGGGGTGTTTGCCCACGAAAGCTTCGGCCACAAGAGCGAATCCGATTTCATGGTCGGAGATGAAACGATGAAAAAAGAGTGGGCGATAGGCAAAAAAGTCGGCGCCGACATCCTCTCGATTATTGATGATGGCAGCAAACCGGGCAGCGGCTTCGTGCCCTTTGACGATGAGGGCACCCGGTCGCGGGAAACTCATCTGATAAAGAACGGCATCCTGGCCGGTAGGCTCCACAGCGCCGCCACAGCTGGGGCGCTGGACGAAGATGTCACCGGTAACGCACGGGCTATCAATTTTGAGTTTGAACCGATTGTCAGAATGACTACCACCTATATCGCTTCCGGCGATAAAACCAAGGACGAACTATTCAGCGAAGTGAAGGAAGGTATCTATATTGAGACCCTCAAACACGGCTCGGGCATGTCCACCTTTACCATCGCACCCTCAATAAGCTACTACATCAAGGACGGAAAAATCGCCTACCCAGTGAATATCGCCGTAATCACAGGCAATGTCTTTGAGACTTTAGGCGAAATTGACGGGCTCTCCAATCAGGTGGAACTGGAGTCCTTTGTTATCGGCGGCTGCGGCAAAATGGAACAATATCCCCTGAGTGTAGGGTTTGGCGGACCCTATGTCCGGGTCAAAAATATCAACGCCCAATAAGGAGGCGCGATGATGATTAGAGAAAAATACTCCACCAACATAAAGGAAACCACCCTGAATGTTGTCCAGACTGAGATTGAGTCAGTCCGCAAAAAGGATATCTCCAAGACCGGACTCCGGCTTTACAAAGACGGCTTTATTGGTGTCAGCGGCGCCATTGGTAACTACGATGAGTTGGAGCTCCAGGAGCGGGCTGAGAAAACTCTGTCCCTCAAGATTCCCTACCCCCATGCGGCCAGCCGGGACATGAAAGAACAGGTATCCAACTGCCCGGAAATCATTAAAGATACTGATTTCCCCGCCGAAATTGAAGCTCTGCTGTCTGAGTTGCGACAACAACAACCCAAGTTCACCTTTTTCCACAAGATTAAGCTAGTGGAGCAACAAACTGAACTCAAGAATGAGCAGAATCTAGATCTGCAGTACAAAGACAGACATATAAGTATCGAGCTGGCGATCAAAGAAAAGGCATCAGCGAACCTCTTGGACGCCTTCACCGGTTACCAGGGAAGGGTCTATGACCGCAATCAATTCGTGCAGATGGCCAACGATATCTGCAACGCGTTTTTGAACCCGGTGGAAATGCCCAAGGGCGCAAAATTGCCGGCAGTGTACGACGCATCTCATCCCCTACCCCTAAAGAAACTAATAACAGATCTTAACGGTCAGCTTTTTGCCACTGGCAGCTCCCTGTTCTCCGGCAAACTAAATGAAGAGATTTTCAACACCAACTTCAGTCTCTACCAATCCCTGCATCCGGAGGCCTCCTTTCAGCCTTTCTTTGATGCCGAAGGCGTGGTCAACCCGGGGTACAGTTACCCATTGATTGAAAATGGCCGGTTGATGGCGCCGTACACAGACAAAAAAACCGCAGCACAATTTGATCTGCCGTTAACAGGCAGTGCTGCTGCGGAGTATGACAGCGTTCCGTCACTAGGATACTTGAACTTCAAGCTCAAGGAGAGCAATAAGACCCTCAAAGAATTGCTGGGAGGGCAGATGGGAATCTTCGTGCTAATTTCCGAAGGTGGAGACTTCACCCCCAACGGCGACTTCGCCACCCCTGTGCAGCTGGCCTTCCTGTTCGACGGTGAAAAACTCATCGGCCGTCTGCCAGAATTACAGCTTTCCTCTAACGTGTTCAAAATGTTTGGGGAAGATTTCGTAGGCGTGGGCAAAAATAAACTTCACCCTCTAGCCAGCGAGAAGTACATGGTTCTTAACATGGACATCTCAAAATAGCGGTAAGCGGAGCACGGGGACGGTTCTCGTGCTCCCGCACATTAGGCCTTAAACACCAGGCTTGGTGATACACCCAAAATTCTCGCAGTTTGTCTTTGGGAAACTCCATCCAGCTTCGTAATCTTGCGGATAATCTCATCCCGTGCTGGCTTCGGCAAGCCTTTAACCTGGGCAATATTAACACCACTGGGTAGAATCTCTCGGACTAATTGCAGTGCCTCTTCATCTGTTAGGCGGATTCTTTCACCTACTCCTTCATCTAAGCAGGCATCATCATTGGCTGCCAGGCTGTACTCCTTGAACAACCTTAAAGCTGTGTCCCTGTCTTTCGAAAACAAATCAAGCACCGGACGGGTATCCAACAGTCCATCGGGAAAAATTCCCGTCGCTTCAATATATCCCCGATAGCTGCTCCATCTCCAGTCAGCAGCAGATGTTACCAGTCCGGCCTTCACAGGATTCTGGTGGATATATCTGGCCACAACAAGGAAATATCTTTCTGTTTCTACGGTTTCACTTTTAAACCTGTCCTGAAACAAATGTCCCGTGGCTTTGTACTTCAGATTATAGTAGGTAACATAACAGACTCCGATTCGCTTCATAGTAATTGAAAAATCCTCAGTTCCCTCTTTAAGTAACAAATGAACATGATTTCCCATAAGGCACCATGCATACATTTGAAAAGCGGACACATCTTTATACCGTTTAAGCGTTTTTAGAAACTTTATTCTATCAACATCGTCATGAAATATCTCTTGCTTGTTTGCTCCTCTGACCATTACATGGTAAATCCCACTCTTACTTTTCTCCCTTGCCACTCGAGGCATGGTATCACCTCTTTTTGAGTTTCGGGAAGCGACCCTGCAAAGGTGACCGGAAGCTGTGTCAGGTGGGAGCAACAGAACCGTCCCTATGCTCCCTGGCGCTTCTTTTTTGACTATTTCGACATTACTGGAAATATCCCTTTTTGGGGAGATTAGATTATGTCATTCAAGCCTCTGTTAAGATTGTTTAGGGAAACCCCTGAATTAAGAATACCTGCGATTATTACCGCGCTTGTGGTTATTGCCGAAGTGGCGATTGCACCGGCGCTGGCCCACACGCTTCGTCAGCTGGTCGATGGTTTCCTGGGCCAGCAAACCACTGTTTATTGGCGCCTGGCGCCAATTGCCTTCGGGATTTTTATTCTCCACGCCTTTGTCGCCTGGGCGCGCAATAAAATTATGGGCTGGATAGCCGAGCGGGGCACTGCCAGCCTGCGCAAGCGGGCAGCTGACAGTTTGTTAAACATGCCGGTTCCCCGCCTCGACTCCATCCATACCGGCGACCACTTGTCACGGCTGACCAACGATGTCAGCGTCCTGACAAATTATCTCAATCGCCAGCTCTTCTGGTTGTTCGCCCTGCCACTGATGGCCCTTGCCTCAATGGGCTACCAAGCATATATAAGTTGGCAGCTGACATTGGCCACATTTGTCCTGATGCCGGTGATGATATGGCTCACCGCCCAGGCGTCCCGACCCATCACCAAAATCAGCCGCAACCTTCAGGAAGATTTGGCTGCGGTAAACAATGTCACCCAAGATGCCTTGGGCGGCGCAGAAATAGTTAAGGCCTTCAATTTGCAGCCGGAAATGGAGCGCCGCTACGATGAGGGCCTGCAAGGAACAGTCAAGAATGGGCTGCGCTTGGCCAGACAAAATGCCCTACTTCGTGCTATAGCGGGTTTTACGCCCTTCATTCTGCCCCTTGCTCTGGGCGGCTAGTTTGCCGTCAACGGTCTGATAACCGTTGGCAGTCTGGTGGCGTTCATTCAGCTCTTGAACAACGTTACCTTTCCCCTCTCGGAAATGCCGATGGTAATCGGAGACCACCAGAAATCAATGGCAGGCTTGGGACGTCTCTTTGAACTAATCGACGAGGAACGCGAGCGCCAGGAACGGCGAAGATTTTGCAGCCGATAGATGTACAGTCCTTACGCTTAGCGGGGTCTCATTCAGCTATGAAGACGAACCGGTATTGAATGAGTTGAGCTTTAGCCTCAATGCGGGGGAAACAGTGGCAATTGTGGGACCCAGTGGCGCAGGTAAATCCACAATTTTTAAGCTGCTGACCGGGTTCTATCCGCCCAATCAAGGCAAAATCGAGTTGTTCGGTGAGGAACTTCAGGACTGGCAACCTTACGTCGCCAGATGGCCTTGGTGGCTCAAGACACATTCCTATTTCCAGGCACCATCTCCGAAAACATCACCCTTGGCAGACCTGAGGCAACAGAAGCGGAAATTATCCAGGCAGCCCAACAGGCCAACGCTCATGATTTTATTGAGCAGCTGCCCGGGGGGTATGAGCATGTCCTCAGCGAACGGGGCGTCAATCTTTCAGGCGGACAAAGGCAGCGCCTGGCAATTGCTAGGGCGATTCTGCTGGATGCCCCTCTGCTCCTGCTGGATGAAGCCACCTCAGCACTGGATACCAAATCGGAGCGTCTGGTCCAAGATGCCCTGGATACGATTGCCGCCAGCCGCACCACTTTGGTCATCGCGCATCGCCTCTCCACCATTCACATGGCAGACCGGGTGCTGGTCATGGATGAAGGAGAGATTGTCCAGCAGGGCAGTCATCAGGATTTGTTAGAACAACCAGGACTCTATCGCCAGCTTTACCTGAAACAATTCGCCGAACAAACGTGTGGCCTGATGTTCGCCACTTTGGGTAAACTGTTGAAAATGGTTGACCGGCCCGGCCGTTACCTGAGCGGACTTTAGCTCATTGGTTTGGTGGCAGAAAGTATTAATATTTTTATGGGTTTTGCCTTCAGCTTGTTTATAACTGCTGCTGAACGCGCTGACGTTCAGATACTCCTTACCAGCACTATATACATCCTCATCACTCTGGCCATCCTTTTTGTGCTTATGCCTCTGGGATACTGGCTCTTTGACACGGCAGTAGTCCATGGCAGCGCCAATTTGCGTCGCCAGGTTTTCCGGCGGGCCCTGCGTCTGAGCGCCGCCTGGCTAGAAACAAAGCACAGCGGTGATTTAACTTCCCGCACCACCAATGATGTCCAAGCCGCCGAACAGGCTACAGCACCAATACCGTCAACCTGGTTGAAGTGCTCTTGGGGGGTATTGGCTGCGCCACAACGATGCTTATCGTTGACTGGAAACTGGCCCTGGGTATCATTGCCCTGGGCGCCATCCGAATCTGGATAAATAGTTTGTTTGTCAAACCGCTGGAACGGGCCAGCAACGCGGTGCAATCTGCCCTGGGCAAGCTCACCGAACGGCTGTCGGATATCGCCAACGGCGGCCATGTAATACGGATGTTTAATTTGCAGCGAAGTATGGCGGTGAAGTTTGCCGAGCAAAATGAACAGGTCGTTCACCATGGGCTGACCAGGGTAAAATATGCTGCCGTTGTCAACAGCTTCAACATCTTTAACGGCGACCTCTCATTCCTCGGCTTGATTATCATCGGGGGCTGGATGGTGATGCAGGGCTGGTACACTTTGGGAACGATTGCCCTTTTTGTCCAACTGCAAAACGGAGTTGAGGGCCTTTTCCGTGCCTTTGGTCAGTATATTACCCAGCTGCAAACTTCATTGGCCGGGGGCCGCAGAGCTCTGGAAATTATTAACCAACAACCCGAACCCCATCGGATCCAGCTGCCGACTGTAGCCCGGGACATCTCCGCTGCAGTGGCCCTGGAGTCGGTTACCTTCGCCTATCCCGGCAGCAACCAGCCAGCCCTGAATGACATCAGCCTTACTGCAGCGCCTGGCGAATTGATCGCTTTAGTAGGTCCCAGCGGCGGAGGCAAGAGCACTTTATTCAAACTGTTGCTGGGCTTCTACCCACCAGAGTCCGGCGCCATCTCTGTCCTGGGCAAACCCCTGGACAGCTATACACTTGGGGAGCTGCGGGACCTTACCGCCCTGGTGCCCCAGAGCGCCCACCTCTTCAGCGGCACGGTAGCGGAAAACATTGGTTTCGGTAAACCTGGAGCCAGCCGGGAGGAGATTGAAGCTGCGGCTCAAGTGGGCAACGCCCATGAGTTTATCTGCCAACTACCCGATGGCTACGAAACAATTATCGGCGAGCGAGGCAGCCGCCTCTCCGGCGGGCAACGGCAACGCATCGCAATTGCCAGGGCCGTGCTCCGAGACGCACCAATCCTGCTCCTGGACGAAGCCACTTCATCATTGGACACAGAATCAGAGGAATTGGTTCAGCAAGCGCTAAAGAAATTGATGAAAGGCCGCACTACTTTTGTCATTGCACACCGACTTTCCACAGTTCGGAATGCTGACAAGATCCTGGTGATTGATGACGGCAGGGTTAGTGAGCAAGGAAACCACCAAGAGCTTATGGAAGCAGACGGCTTATACAAACGCCTCCACGATATGCAATTTGCCGAGGATTTCGAAGCGGCCGGTTGAAAAAGCGGAGCACGGGGACGGTTCTCGTGCTCCTGATATTTCAACCCCTATTATAATAGATTCGCCAAATATATCTCTTCAAAGGCGTAAAGCCTGCAGAATTACTTCCGGCCTTTCTGGACTGCTTGCTAAAATCCATAAGCTAAACCGGCGCCCCAAAGCGCCGGTTTAACTGTAATAGTAAACCTCTTACTAACTTAACTTCTTGCGTAACCGATAACCTAAGTAATAGATGACTATCATCAGAATGCAGGACAGGATGAATGTAAAGAAAGGCACGTGACGATTAAGGAAGAACAAAAATGTTCGTTCGACAAATTGGGTAACACGCAGCATGGGGAAAAAGAAAAATTGCGGCCCGGATCCCAAATAGACGATTCCTTGAGTCATCAACCAAGTATCCAACCTGAGTAAAAGCATGGAAACGCTTACAAGGGCGAAAATGTTTCCAATCAAGACAGACTCCTTGGCTGTTCGTGTGTAAGTAGCAGATTTATACCCCACAAACAACCAATAGGCAGCGAAAAAAAAGCTGCTTAAAGTTAACCCCTTCCCAATCCACTCATTATTCTGAACGGCGAGATGAAAACAATAGTTAATCAGAAACGGAGAAAATGCAAACGCCAGTAATTTTAATCGCTTCACGAGCTACCTCCTCTCCCCGATAACTTCTGTAAAAAAACGAAGTCCTCCCTTACTTATACTTTTTCGGGGAGTACTTCGTTTTGAATTGCGAGGAAAGGCAATTCTTCGCAGAAATAACGATGTTGGGAGCAACAGAACCGTCCCCGTGCTCCATCAGTCTGCTCGGTACTCCAGGATGTCTCCCGGTTGACAATCCAGAGCTTTACAAATTGCATCTAAGGTTGAAATCCTGATTGCCTTTGCCCTGCCGTTTTTCAGGATTGAGATATTGGCCATGGTAATCCCGACCCTGTCAGCCAACTCAGTAACGCTCATCTTCCTTTTTGCCAACATCACATCAATATTAACTATTATTGCCATGACTGCACCTATATTGTTAAGTCGTTTTCTTTTTGGATTTTCAATGCCTGACTGAGCAATTCCTGGAGCAGAGCGGCAAACAAGGCAATAATAACGGCAGCCGATATAATCGCCACGCCCAAAAGCATCAGTCCCGGCGGCATGGCATTCTGGGAAATTAGAAACCACTCGCCACCCACATATAGAAAAGCGATGATTAGTGCAGAGAACTTAATACGTTTTAAAGATCTTATTGCTGTTTCCGAGAAAGCGTTGTATGCATCAATTAGGCCGAGCAATTTTAGTCCCTGGTATAATGCATAATAAAAGGGAACTGTGGTGGCGTAAATACCTAACAGCACAGGATACTTCAAATAGCTGACTTCCGGAAACAATTCTACCGTCTGTTCAGCCATCCAGGGTAGCCAAAATATGCATAGCCCCAAGCAAATCAAGCCAATTAAGCAAATTGCCAACCGAAGCAAAACTGTCTTTGCCTCCATCGAATCACTCCCCACAATTTCTAACCCCATTATACCTCAATGCATATTGATATACAATAAATACATATTGATTTTCAGCAACATGACGGGCAAGTGCAGGGCAGCCTCAGTTCTCTCCCGATCAAATATCTTATCGCGAGAGAGGCCTTGTTGGACTTCTTTGTTTAGCTCCATACAAAAATCCCGGCTGCGAATGCCGAGATTTTTGTAAGCTCCCTCTACTTTTAAAGTGCTATCTTTGGAAAAAACCGTCGCAACGCTCCTGAAGTGCGGCTAGCATAGCTGACTCGGCGCCGTCGCAATCAACAGATCCCACGGCGATTGCCGGTTTGGTTTTGCCATGAAAATCGCTGCCACAGCTCATTGCCAACCCCAAATCCTCGGCCGCCTCCCGATAAAAAGCAGTCTGCGCCGGTGTATGGTAACTACTGAACACCTCCAAGCCGGCTATCCCCTGCTTCTCGATATTCTGCAGCAGAGTGGCATCCTCTTTTACATTATTGCCCGGGTGGGCAAGGACTGCAATCCCGCCCGCAGATCGGATTACTTCAATTATTTCCTCTAGACTTAAAAAGTTGATAGGAACAAAAGCCGGTTTGCCCTGGGAGCAAAAATCCCAGTAAAAATTTACATACGGATTATCGCTGCGGTTTCCGTCTGCGCGGTAGGCCGCCAGCAAAGGATTGTCAGCGTTTTCGTCCTGCTGCAATACCACCTCAGCGATTATCTCGCCTGTTACAACTCCATTGGTTGCAAGCGCAAAGGCCGCTTCGGAGTCCACGTGGATCCCCAACGCCCGAACCTTTTCTATCCGCTCAGCTGCTGCCTTTTGCTCCTGGGCAATGATCGACTTTTCAATCTGCAAGAACTGGGGGTAACCCTCGTCGATCCAGTAGCCAAGAACATGCAGACCCACCCCCTGGTACAGACAATCCAATTCAACTCCTGGAATTAAGCTGATTCCCAGGGAAGCAGCCGCTTTCCTGGCTTCAGCGACCCCCCGGGTACTGTTGTGGTCGGTGACAGCAGCCGTCTTCACCCCGCTTTGCGAACATATCGTCATCAATTCTCCCGGTGTATACTGGCCGTCGTCACTACAATTTGAATGCAGATGTAAATCTAGCCATCCCATCCTATCTTCCTCCCCGTTTCATTTTCCCCATGTTTGTGGCTACACAGCGTATCTAGAGGTATGGTTGATGATTAATCGGCGCCTTGCCACGCTTAGCAGCGACCTTCCTGAAATTCCAATTTAGGACAGCCAGGTAAAGCCATTTGGGCATCGGTCGCTTTGCGGCCAACTTCACCGCCCGCTTCGGGACTGGTTCCCCCTGGGCCAGCGCCGGAGCGGCTATGGCCATCGCCCGGGCCACCCGTCGGCTCGGACCGGAGCCAAAGGAAAATCCCGCCATACTCAGGGCAAGTCCGCCCAACCACCGACAACCTGCTTCCCTGGCGAACTGGCGACAGATTTTCAGTGCAGTATTGTTATGATTTCCCTCGGGAAAGCCACAGTTCAACACGACCGCTAACCACTTACCCTGTACCCTATCGACAAGCCGTTCCAGCGCAGCAATGGCAGGCGCAGGAATTGAGTCCACATATACCGGGAGACTGAGAATCAGGAGATCCGCAGAAGCAATGGAGCGCTCGGCCTCACCCCACGCCTCACCGGTGCAGAAGGCAAGGTGCAAACTTTCTGTTTCAAGTCCACACTCGCTCAGTTCTTTCAACAACGCTGTGCCCAATTTCCAAGAAGCGCCCTTTTGCCTGGGACTGCCAACCAGCAACAACGCCTTCATTTTACCACCCCCAGCTCCCCTAAAATGGAGGCAAGTTCTGCTTCTAGCTTATTTGCTCCAGTATTCTCATTGAATACATGACTGACAAAGTCCTGAGGGTACATATTCAGTCTGTTTCGCTCAGCCAACTCCTTAAAGATTTCCTCCACCCCAGAATCCGGAGTTTTCTGGACACCGAGTATCGCCAAAGCAGGATACCTGGAATAGCGCTTAACATGGTGGGTCTCCCCCTGGTATTGGGTACAGAGCCCAGAAAGATTGGGGATCAATCGGTCAACTGCCTTTTTGAGCACTGACGAATAGCCGCCAAAGGTCACAGGTGTCAGCAGTACCACTAGTTCGCTGTCCATAAATTTCCGGGCAATATCGTTTCCGATATCACCAATGATGCATTCTCCAGGAGTAATCAGCCAGCAATGAAAACACCCCCGGCACCATGCGATGTCCCTATCAGCAAGCCGGACATGTTCTACATTGTTTTGTCCCACAATAGAGCACACCAGCTCACCGATCCTGTTTTCCCGGGCAGGGAAACCGTCTAAGACCAAGATTTTCATGATCCCCCTCTTTTCCACTCTAAATTAGCAAGCGGCATTAAAAAATCGGCGTAGGGATTTTATTGGCGCCGCCGGGAGTTAGCTTCTTCTCGTAATCATCAAGGTAAGGCACCTGTTCGCGGGCCCAGACCAGAGCCTCTTTATCAATTGCCCGAACAATTAGCTCCTCCTTACGATCCGACGCTTCCGTCAAAATATCGCCCAGGGGGCTGACCAGCTTGCTCTTACCGCAGCTGTTGTTGCCAACGGTGTTAACACCAAACACATAGACAGTGTTGTCCAGGGCGCGGGCGGGCAACTGAATGTCCCAACGGTGAGAAGCCGCCATGCTCCAAACCGAGGGGCAGACAATCATTTCTACGCCCTCCAGCGCCAACAAGCGACTGGTCTCAGGAAACTCCATCTCATAGCAAATCAAGATCCCAATTTTGCCGACCTTGGTATCAAAAGCGGGATACTCGATGCTCCCTTCTTGAAAAATCTGCTGCTCCCGTCCCCAGAGCAAGCTTTTACGGACCACGCCCCGCAGCTCTCCAGTGTGATCAATAACCGCTGCCGCAATATACAGATCATCACTTTCTGACTCAACAAACGGGCATATAATCGAGGCCTGCGCACGCAGCGCCTGCTCTTGCATCAAGGTAACTGTTCTCCCGTCTACTGGCTCAGCCAACTGCCGGAACGACTCCTGGGATAAGTAATACCCAGTCGTCCATAGTTCCGGGAGGACAATAAGGTCCACCTCCTGGGCAGAAGCTTGCTCAATAAAATGTTGTCCGCGTTTTAAATTTGCTTCCACATCGTTCATAATCGGAGTCATCTGAACTCCGGCCACTTGAAACATTCGCATCTCCTCTCTTCATAGCCTAGTTGCCGGACGAGGGACCTGTCCCCTTGTCCTTGATGCCTGTGTTTGTAAACTCAATCTTTTTTTCCTTCAGCAATCTACCGGTTGCTTTCTTGAAGGCCCCTTTGCTCATACCAAAGCGGGCCTTTATTTGATCTGGGGAGCTTTTATCATTGAAGGGAAGTGCACCACCTGCACTCTTCAATTGCCGAAGGATCAGCTGGGCGTCCTGCTCGATCTGGACATCCGGGCTTTTCCGCAGACTGAGAATAAGCTTGCCATCTTGGCGAACCCTGGCCACCCGGGCCACCACCGGATCCCCGGCTTTCAATCGGTCAATAAGTTCTGTCTTGGGAATCAGGCCGTGAAACCTTCGTTCCACCGCGACCAGCGCACCCAAATCCTCGCTAATGTCGTAGACGATTCCTTCAATTCGGTCACCGAACTTGTATGGCGAATCCGCCTCCAAAAAATCGTAAACCTGCATTGTCGCACAGAGGCGATCGCTGTTATCTATGTAGACTCCTACCGGGTACTCCCTGCCTACCTTTACCCGCCCCCGTTGCTCTCGATAGGGAAGGAGTAAGTCCTTGGGTAATCCCCAGTCCAGAAAGGCGCCAATCTTGGTCACCTCTTTTACCCGCAGCGCCCCGACCTCGCCAACGGTCAAAATCGGCCGCGTGGTGGTGGCAATTAACCTGTCCTCTGAATCCCTGTACACAAACACTTCTAATTCATCACCGTCTTTAATTCCAGGGGGAACCTGGCTTTTCGGCAGCAAAACCTCTTCATCAGACGCTTGCAGGCTTAAATAAACCCCAACATCCGCGCTTCTGCTTGCGCAAAGTTGCTGCATCTCGCCTAATCTGACCATATAGCACCGCCTCTATGTTCTGTGCTGTTACTTTGTCCTACGGAAATAGTATAGCAGTAACTATCAGAATGCAAGTAAATGCAAATAAAGGAAGCTGCGCCCTGCCTGCTTCCTTTATTCTTGACTGTTTTAGCCGGAGGAGCAGCAGAACCGTCCCCGTGCTCCTCCTAACCAACAAACTTTCGCTTTACCTGCTTGCACAGTCGCATTATTGTGTCCCTTCCAGTGATAAGCGCAACAGGCAAACCTCCCGGAGGTTGCAGCCACTGACCGCTTAATACAATGTTGTCTAGACCTTTAATCTTTCCGGTATGGGCCAAACTCTTGCCCCGAAGGGTTGGCCAAAAGCCCATGAACGAGCCACGATAGGCATTACAGTAGCGCACGTAAGTCCGGGGTGTCGCCACATCAAGCAGCTTAAGTTTGCCCTTCATCTCTGGAAACCGTTTCTCCATTGCCCCGATAACCTCAGCACCGATCCGGTCCTTTTCCAGGCGATATGCTTCGCGGTCTTTAGCTAGTTCCTCCCAAGCATCGAGGTCGGGTTCAAACTGATTGATGGCAAAGGTGATGGCCGTATGGCCCTCGGGAGCAAATCCGGGTTCATAATCATAATGAGTCATTTGCAAATGCTTTATTGGCCACTGGTTGATCTCGAATCCCTGGACCGGGAATTTCAGTGTGCGGGGAATATCTCCTATAGAACCCTGATAACCAACTCCGACGTATATATTGGACGCCAGGGGATAATCAGCAGGGTTGTTGAAACGCATCTCAAACTTTGGGTCAGGGTACTCTCCTTTAAGCAGTCGGCGATAAAGAACATTGGCGTCGCAAGCGGCGACAAAGTAATCAGCAGTAAAGGTCTTACCATTTGCGCAGGTAGCGCTCCTGACGCTTTTGCCTTGAATTTCTAACTCAACTACTTCGCTGGCAGTTTCGATACGGCCACCCAGCTCCACATAGCGTTCCGCCATTCTCAGCGCCATGGCCTTTGAACCACCGGCGGGAATACCTGCCTGGCCCTTGGTGAAACCGGCCAGAGCAAAAAAGATTGAGGAAGCGCTGAAACCTTCAGGGGTAAATGAGGCCAATGCCTCGCGAAGCGCCGGGTTTTTGAAGGTCTGAGCATAGTCAACCAAACTGCGTTTGCCGTACTTCTGCATAATCATGCCGGCGTCCTTCATCGACAGCATCAGTTTTACCCTTTCAAGAATGTTCATCATGTCCATTGGCTTACCTACAGGTATATCGTAGGATTGCAAGGTTTTGATGTCACAGCAGAATTCTTCAATTGCATCTTTGTCTTCTGGAGATATCTCAAGCCAGCTGGCCTGCAAACGTTCAAGGTCCCGATAAAAATGAACTGTGACTCCCCCATACTCAACAGCCATGAAACTCTCTGGATTGATAATATCCACCCCATCTAGGGCACCGACATCCTTCCAAACCTGATTGATAGGTGTTCCTTCTTTAGTGCCAATAAGCCAATGGATGCAACCATCGATATGATAGCCCTGGCGGTCCCAACCGGTACACTCCCCGCCCATGGTGTGATGCTTTTCCAAAATGACACTCTCAAACCCATTTTTTTGGGCGTAAATCCCCACAGTCAAACCAGCAATCCCGCCGCCTATGATAACAATCTTCTTCATTTTTTACTCTCCTCTCGTTTCAGCTGGTGAACACGCATCAATTCGTCACCAATTTCCATAAGCAAGTCCTCTACCTCACGGTCTGACAGCCAAGATGGCATATGGCCGTTAGCGACCATCACCGAAAGTCCCAATTGAAAGACCCGCATCTTCAAAAGCAGACGCTTGCGTTCTGCCAAGGACCAGTTCTGCATCGCATCATCCTCGGCCATAGCTACCACCAATTCATTTTCCAGAGTTTCGTATGAAGCCATGTATTGATTGGGCTGGAGCATCAGTTCCCGAAACAATACCGGGTATTCCCGGGCAAAAGCGAGACTGGCCCTGCCGACATTTGCGAAATAATCGTCTCCCTTCTGCTTTGACACCAGCTCATCTGAGATGGCGAAAACCCTTTGCACTACCGCCGCTATCAAATCATCGATTGTTTCGAAATTGACATAGATTGGCGCCACAGAACTGCCCAGGCGTTTTGCCACATTGCGGGCAGTGACCCCGGAGAATCCTTCTACCTTTGCAATGTCAAAGGCGACGTTAACAATCTCTTGTTTGCTGAACCTGGTTTTCGGTCCCATATTACCCTCCTCAATAAATAACACTAGTTGCATAACGCTAGTTATACAATAACGTTTGTCTTCACATCCGTCAAGGGAAGTTTGCCTTGTAACCACAATGTAATGATAAAAGTTCCTCATTCACAGTTGACAAATCAAGCACCTGCTTATATACTTACATACACAACTATATAACAATATAGGAGGTGATAGTCGGTGGGAGAGTTACAAAGTAACAAACCTATCTTCCTACAGATTAAAGAAAGAATCGAAGACCAGGTCGTCAACGGTCAACTGCAGGAACATGAGCAAATTCCATCAACCACTCAGATGGTACATTTTTACAAGGTAAATCACATTACCATCTCCAAGGGAATCAATTTGTTGGTGGATGAAGGTATTATCTATAAGAAGAGAGGGGTCGGCATGTTTGTGGCTGAAGGAGCAATGGAAAAACTAATAAAAAACCGCAAAGACTCTTTTGCTGATAAATTTGTTCTGCCGATGATTCAGGAAGCGAGAAAACTTGGCTTAAGTGACAAGGATGTTAATGAGATCATCAAATCCCTGAAGGAGAGTGACATCGATGAATCTTGACGTAATTTTTAACGACGTTTGCCTTAAATCTTGCATTGTACAGTAAATCGCTGAAAAAGGCACAACCTTAACTTGAAAAGCCCGGAACATAGGGCTTTTCGTCATTTTTACAGGCACAAATTCCAAAAACCTGTAGGCACAACAATCTGCGCAAAACCCTTGTCCTTATTGGTAACACATGGTATAATGTAGGTGCCATGTATATTAGA
>VEMY01000076.1 GCA_009711825.1 Bacillota bacterium
GGTAAGGAAAAACGATCGTAAGGAGATATTGACCCCCTTTGGTTTGCTATCCTACGAAAGAAGCTACTACCGGCATAAAGAGAGTAAAAACTACTGTTATTTGGTGGACGAAAAAGCCGGGATTACCCCGCATTCCCGTGTAAGTGAAAGCCTCAAAGCAGTGCTGTCTGAAGCGTGCAGCGGAATTTCGTATGAAAAAGCCACCCTCCAGGTCAGCCGTTACAACCCCGAATTAAAGGTCAGCAAGCAAACGGTGAGCAATTGCGTAAAAGCCTTTAAAGCTAAACCGCTTACAGAGCCAAAGGAAAAACGCAGAGTCCAGGAATTGTATATTGAAGCTGATGAAGATCATCTCAAAGTCAGGGGCAAGAGAGGCGCTCAGGCTCGGCTAATCTACATCCATGAGGGGGTGGCTGAATATCCGCGTCGCCACCTGGTCAATGCCAGATACTTCACCACCGTTCAAAAGAAGCCGGAAGAATTTTGGATGGAGCTCTGTGACTATATAGAGGCCCATTATGATCTTGACAACCTGTCGGCGATCTATCTATCCGGAGACGGCGCACGTTGGATTCGAGCAGGACAGGGGTATATTCCTGGCAGCACATTCATCTTGGATAAGTTTCACTTGGCAAAGTCCATAACACAAGCTACAGCCCATGCCCCTGAGTTAAAGAAAGCCGTCTATCGAGGGATTAAGCAAGGGAACAAGCAGACTGTTCTACAGCATCTGGCGGAGGCGTTAGAATTAGCCGAAACGAGCCCGAGACAGGAAAGGGTCTGTGCCACCATCAGCTATATTGATAACAATTGGGATGGGATTGAATCTGCTACGAAATATCCTCATGTAGGGTGTAGCGCAGAAGGCCATGTCAGCCACATCCTATCTGCCAGGTTGAGCAGCCGTCCTATGGCGTGGAGCAGGCAGGGAGCAGAAAACATGGCGTCAATGCGATCGGTCCAGGCAAATCGGGAGTCTATTCGTGACCACTATCTAGCCAGGCAGCCTGCAGCCCCTGCCATAGTCGAGCTGAAAACGACAGTCCAAAAAGAGTTAAAGCGTTTAAGGAAAAAAGCACTGGGTAAGGAAAACCATAACAACGTTCCACTTTACCAAGGAGGCAGTAATTTCACCCGACAAGCCTTAAAAGGCTTAAATAGCATTACCGCTATTTAAGCATACGAGGTTCTTCAAAAAACCTACAATGACTTGACACGATCCTGAATTGGTGCTTGGTTGCCAGTGTGCATGGATTGGTGTTAAAATGAGGGATAGCGATTTAGCAAGGGGTGGAGATAAATGTTCAAGATGTTCAAGGGCTTGTTGACCGGGGATGATGCCCGGGAGATCAAGCGCCTGATGCGGATTGTGGAACAGGTGAACGGGCTGGAAAGCAAGTTTGAGGCGATAAATACTGACAGTTTGCCGGCTGTGACCGGCGAGTTTCGGGAGCGGCTGGAAAAGGGTGAAAAGCTCGATGCGTTGTTGCCCGAGGCCTTTGCTCTGGTCAGGGAGGGCGCCAAGCGGGCTCTGGGCCAACGGCATTTCGACGTGCAGGTCCTGGGCGGCATCGTTTTGCACCAGGGGCGGATTGCCGAGATGAAAACCGGTGAGGGCAAGACCTTGGTGGCGACAATGCCTGCCTATCTCAACGCCCTGCCCGGCAAGGGTGTGCACGTGGTTACTGTCAACGATTATCTGGCCACCCGGGACAGTGAGTGGATGGGCCAGATATACAAGCTCCTGGGCCTGAGTGTAGGCCTGGTCGTTCATGGTCAGGAACCCGGAGAGCGCCGGGAGGCCTACCAGGCAGACATTACATACGGGACAAATAACGAGTTTGGCTTCGATTACCTCCGCGACAATATGGTGCTTTATAAGGACCGGCTGGTGCAGCGGCCGCTGAATTATGCAATTATCGACGAAGTGGACAGCATCCTGGTGGATGAGGCCCGGACACCGTTGATTATCTCCGGCTCAGTGGATCAGGATACCAGCCGCTATTACCGTTATGCCCGGATTGTGCCACGGTTGAAGCCGGAAGAGGACTACACGGTGGACGAGAAAGCCCGCACCGTCACCCTGACCGAAGAAGGGGTGAGCCGGGTAGAGGAAGCCCTGAATGTGGAGAACCTCTTTGACCACGAGAATATGGAAGTTTCTCACCATGTGAATCAGGCCCTGCGGGCCCATGTCCTGATGAAGCGGGACAAGGATTATGTGGTCAAAGACGGCCAGGTAATTATCGTCGACGAGTTCACGGGCCGGTTGATGTTCGGTCGCCGCTATTCCAACGGCTTGCACCAGGCGATTGAAGCCAAGGAAAATGTGAAGATTGAGCGGGAAAGCCAGACTCTGGCCAGTATAACTCTGCAAAACTACTTCCGGATGTATAAGAAACTGGCCGGTATGACTGGTACCGCCAAGACCGAGGAAGAGGAATTCCGGAAAATTTACGGCATGGATGTGTTGGTGATTCCCACCAACAAGCCGATGATCCGTAGAGATATGTCCGATGTGGTTTACCGCTCCAAGCCCGGAAAATACCGGGCTGTTGTGGAAGAGATTGCCAACCGCCATGCCAGCGGCCAGCCGGTGCTGGTGGGGACTATTGCCATCGAAGACTCCGAGTACTTGAGTAAGATGCTGAGCAAGAAGGGCGTACCCCATAATGTGTTAAACGCCAAGCATCATGAGCGGGAGGCGGAAATCATCGCCGATGCTGGGCAGAGGGGCACGGTGACGATTGCCACCAACATGGCCGGTCGGGGGACCGACATCGTCCTGGGCGAAGGCGTGCCCGATTTGGGCGGCTTGCATATCCTGGGCACCGAGCGGCATGAGTCCCGCCGGATTGACAATCAGTTGCGGGGCCGGGCCGGACGGCAGGGCGACCCCGGTTCCAGTCAATTTTACATTTCCCTGGAAGATGATTTGATGCGCCTCTTTGGTTCCGACCGCTTTAAGGGCATACTGGAGAAAATGGGGATGGATGACGATATGCCCATCGACCATCCGCTGCTCTCCCGGGGAATTGAGACTGCCCAGAAGCGGGTGGAATCCCGAAACTTTGATATCCGCAAGCATGTTCTGGAATATGACGATGTGCTCAACAATCAGCGGGAGGTCATATACAAGCAGCGTCGTCAGATTCTCGAAGGTGAGGATCTCAAGCCCCAGGTCCTGAAGATGATGGACGAAGTGATTGAAGGCGCGGTTGACACCTGGGCCAGCAATGATGTCTATCAGGAAGAGTATGATCTCAAGGGTTTGCTGGAGTTTGCCAACAACAGCTTCCTGCTGCCCCAAACCGTCAGCGAGAAGGATCTAGACGGTCTGCACCGGGATGAGATTCTAGAGCTCTTTAAACAGAAGGCCCGGGAGCTCTATGCGCACAAGGAGAAGAGCCTGGGCGAGGATGTTATGCGGGAGCTGGAGCGGGTTGTGGTACTGCGCACTGTGGACAGCAAGTGGATGGAGCAGCTGGACGCAATGGACGATCTGCGCCAGGGTATCAACTTGCGGGCCTTTGGGCAGAAAGACCCGCTGACCGAATACAAGTTTGAGGCCTACGACATGTTCAACAACATGATCCAAAGCATTCAGGAGGAAGTCGCCCGTCTGATTCTCCGGGTCCAGCTTGCCACTCGGCCTGAGCGGCGTTCGGTGGCCACGGCCAATCCGACACCGCCCAACGACGGGACTGCGGTTCACGGACCCAAGCAGGCGAAATCCAAGAAGGTTGGTCGTAATGACCCCTGCCCCTGTGGCAGTGGCAAAAAATATAAGCGCTGTTGTGGCGCCAATTAGAGGTGATTAACGGTGTTGACAGAACTGATAGCAGAACTGCGCCAGCTCTCCAAACGCATCGAAGAAATGGGCGTCTCCCTTTGAAGTAGCTGCCAAAGCTAAGGATTTGGCGGCCCTGGAAGAAATCATGGGCGCGCCGGATTTCTGGAACGATACTGAGTCGGCCCAGAAGACCATTGGCCAGGCCAATGCCCTCAAGCAGATAACCGAGCCCTATGCCGCTGTGCGGCGGGAGTGCGGAGAGCTCCTGGAGTTGGCCGAATTGGCCCAAGCTGAGGACAGCACGGATTTGGTAAAGGACATCAGCGCCGGGCTGGTCCAAGTAAAGAAGCAGCTTAGTGATTTGGAACTGGCCCAACTTCTGGGCGAAAAGTATGACCCCCACAATGCCATCATTGCCATCCATCCTGGCGCCGGCGGTCTGGAATCCCAGGACTGGGCCGAGATGCTGATGCGCATGTACACCCGCTGGGCAGAGAAACGGGGCTTTGCTGTGGAAATTTTAGATTATCTGCCGGATGTGGAAGCGGGTATCAAGAGTGTGACTTTGTTGGTCAAGGGCAGTTACGCCTATGGTTATCTGAAGGCGGAAAAGGGTGTGCATCGCTTGGTGCGCATTTCTCCCTTTGATTCCTCCGGACGGAGGCACACATCCTTTGCCTCGCTGGACGTGCTGCCGGAAGTGGATGATGACGCTGAAATCGAAGTGAACACCGATGATTTGCGGGTGGACACGTACCGAGCCAGCGGCGCCGGCGGCCAGCACGTGAACAAGACCGATTCGGCGGTGCGGATTACCCACCTGCCCACCGGAATTGTCGTCCAATGTCAGAATGAGCGCTCCCAGCACTCCAACCGCCTGGCGGCAATGAAGATTCTGCGGGCGCGGTTGGCGGAGAGGCAGCGCCAGGAGCAGGAGGAGGAGCTGGCCAAGTTGCGGGGCGAGCAGCGGGAGATTGGCTGGGGCAGTCAAATCCGCTCCTATGTATTCCATCCCTACAGCCTGGTCAAAGACCATCGCACCAACACCGAGGTTGGCAATGCCAATGCGGTGTTGGACGGCGATCTGGACAGCTTTATCGATGCCTGGCTGCGCTGGCAGGCCGGGGCTGACAGGGAGGTGTAGTCTGTGGCCTATCATAAGAAGACTGCCCAGTACTATGATTATTTTGTGGATAAACGGGATTTACCGTATTTTCGCCGCCTGATGCTGCAATTGGGCGGCCCTGTTTTGGTGCCGGGCTGCGGCACCGGCCGGGTAGTGTTTGATCTTATCAGCGCTGGGCTGGAGGTGGTGGGTGTTGATAACTCACCATATATGCTGGATGTGGCCCGGGACAAGCATGACCGCTCGGGCCCGACCATTAAAGGACGTCTGGAACTGGTGGAGGCGGACATGGTGGACATGCCGCTGCGTCGGACTTTTGCCAGTGCCCTGGTGGCGGGGGGCAGCTTTGCCCATTTGCTCACCCTAGCGGACCAGGTCAGTTGTCTTGTGAGCATCAACCGCTTGCTGGATTCTGGCGGCAAATTGGTTCTGGATCTGTTTCCGCCGGATATGACCTTGCTTACGGACGGAGCCACCGTTAGCAAAGTGGTCCACATTGATGGCGGGGTTTCGATTCTCAGAACTATACATCGACAGAGTGATCTTAATCTACAACGGTGTAATTTGACCGTTATTTACGAACAATACAAAGGCAATGTGCTGGTGGAGAGGGTGCTGGATGAGTTGGCAATCAGTCTGCTCTTTCCCCGGGAGGTGCAATTACTTTTGGAACATACTGGCTTCAAGGTAGAAAAAATCAGCGGCGATTTGCAGGGCGGAAGCTTTTCCGCGACCAGCAAGCGCATGATTGTGGTGGCAAGTAAGCATGACGATACTCGCTAGATTGAAGCGAATTCGCCTGCCCCGTTTCCGGGAAGTTGTGGGCATCGCTCTGGGTTGTGCTGTTGTTGCCCTCAGCTTAAACCTGCTGCTGGTGCCGGCGCAGATTGCCCCCGGCGGCGTCAGTGGACTGGCGGTTGTTCTCTACCACTTGTTTGGACTGCCGGTGAGCGTGGTTTTGCTGGTGGTAAATATTCCTTTATTTGTCCTGTCCTGGTTTGTCCAGGGCTCGCGCTTCGGCATCAATACATTGCTGGGCTCGCTTTTATTGCCGTTGTTTGTCGAACTGACGGCGGGTCTTTCGCCGGTCACCGGCGACTTGTTGTTGAACGGCATCTACGGCGGGATTGTCATGGGCATCGGCATCGGTATTGTGTTCCGGGCCCATGGCAGCACCGGCGGCACCGCCTTGACGGCGCAAATGCTCAGCAAGTATACTGGGTTTACAGTCGGCCAGATTTTGCTGGGCATTGACTTTGTGGTGGTGGCCCTGGCGGGATTTGTCTTTGACGCCGAACTGGCGATGTATGCGCTGATTGCCCTGATGGTCTGCACCCGGGTTATCGACCTGGTGCAGCAGGGCCTGCGTAACGCAAAGGCAGCGTTTATTATCAGTGCCAACCCGCGGGTGATTGCCCAGACGATACATGAGGAGTTGCAGCGGGGAGCGACCATTTTGGACGGCCACGGCGCCTGGAGCGGCCGTGAGCTGGAAGTGCTTCTCTGTGTTGTCAACTCGGCGGAGATCACCCGTCTTAAGACCGTGATTAGCCGCATTGACCCCCAGGCGTTTGTAATTGTAACTGATATTCAGGAAGTTCAGGGTGAAGGATTTAGCAAATAATAACTTAGAGGTGAATGACGTGACCGAATACGCGCATCTGGCGGCTATTGCCCGCCGCATCCGCCGACATATCGTAACCATGGTTACCGAAGCGGCGTCAGGACATCCCGGCGGTTCTTTGTCGGCGGTGGAGATTCTCACAGCTCTCTATTTCCAAGTGATGAAAGTTGACCCTGATCGGCCTCGCTGGGCTGAGCGGGATTTGTTTGTGCTCAGCAAGGGCCATGCCTCGCCGGTCTTGTATGCTACCCTGGCGGAGCGTGAATTTTTCCCCGCAGAAGATCTCTTAAGCTTCCGCAAAGTGGGCAGCTGCCTGCAAGGCCATCCCGACTGTAAGGCGATTCCCGGCGTCGATATGACCAGCGGCTCCTTGGGCCAGGGGTTGAGTGTCGCCAATGGCATGGCGATGGCCGCCCGCTTGGACAAAGCCGATAAATGGGTCTACGCTCTTATGGGCGACGGCGAGCTGCAGGAAGGCCAAATCTGGGAGGCGGCGATGACCAGCGCCCACTATGGCCTGGACAATTTAATTGCGTTTGTCGATTATAACGGTCTGCAGATTGACGGTGATGTTCAGGATGTAATGAACCCGCTGCCAATCAAGGAGAAGTTTGAGGCCTTCAACTGGCATGTCCAGGAGATTGACGGCCATGATTTTGGCGAAATTTTCGCCGCTATTGATATCGCCAAAGCCGCGGTGGGTAAGCCCTCCCTGATTGTTGCCCGCACTGTCAAGGGCAAGGGCGTGTCGTTTATGGAAAATGAAGCCGGCTGGCATGGGAGTGCTCCCAGCCGCGAACAACTGGCCCAGGCCCTGGCTGATTTGGAGGTGGAATAATGGGCAAAATTGCAACCCGTGATGCCTATGGCAAGGCCCTGGCCGCCCTGGGCGAAAAGCGGGAGGATATCGTTGTATTAGACGCTGACCTTTCGAAATCCACCAAAACGGCAAATTTCGCCGCCGCATTTCCCGAGCGTTTCTTTAACATCGGGATTGCTGAGACAGATATGATGGCCACCGCTGCCGGCCTGGCCGCAGGTGGAAAGCTGCCATTCGCCAGCACGTTTGCAGTATTCGCCGCCGGCCGCGCCTACGATCAGATCAGGGCTTCGATCGCCTACCCGAATCTGAATGTGAAGATTGCCGCCACCCACGCCGGCCTTACTGTCGGTGAGGACGGCGCTACCCATCAAATGAACGAGGACATCGCCCTGATGCGGGTGCTGCCCAATATGACGGTAGTTGTGCCCGCCGATGGTCCCGAGGCGTCTGCCGCTACCCGCGCTGTGGCCGAACACCACGGCCCTGCCTACCTGCGTCTGGGCCGCCCCGGCGTGCCGGTGGTCAACGGCGAAGATTATAAGTTTGAGCTGGGCAAGGGTGTGCTGCTCAGGGACGGCGATGACGTGGTAATCTTTGCCTGCGGCTATATGGTGCATCAGGCCCTGGAAGCGGCAGCGCTGCTGGCCGATGAAGGAGTAAGTGCCGCTGTGGTCAACATTCATACCATCAAGCCCCTAGATCGTGAGTTGGTGGTGAAGATGGCCCGCCGTTGCGGCCGGGTAGTCACAGCTGAGGAACATAGCATTTACGGCGGTTTGGGCAGCGCCATCGCCGAAGTGCTCAGCGAAGAACATCCAACGAAAATAACCCGGATCGGTGTCCGGGATGTGTTTGGCGAATCGGGCAAGCCAGCTGAGTTGATGGAGAAATACGGCCTAACCGCCGCCGCAATCGCCAAAGCCGCGAAGTAGTTTATTTGGGGACAGATCTTAACCCTTATGTCTAGCATCTGGGGCAAGATCTGTCCCCTTTCCGCTGCGAGGCCTGTCCCTGCCGATGGGGACAGACCCTAGCCACGAAGCATTACTCTGAAGAAGGGCCTGTCCACTTTCCTTTTCCTTTGTGCCCCAGAACACAGACAAAGATTGTCGAAACATGTATTATATCAGTGAATCTAATCGAATATCTAATCCTTCTAATCGCCCCCCACTTAGAGAGGGCAATTTTGGGTTCGACAAAGTCGAGCCTTTTTTCTTTTTCAAAAGGGTTTTTCACCTCAATTGTCGTATATTACCATTGGCGATATTGTGGAGGTGAACAGGTGAGCACAATCTTTATAGATTTTTTAGAGGGACTGGGAACGATAAAGCATTATCAACAGGCTGAAATTATTGATCTCGATGATTTGCCGCCGGATCATGTTTTTCTGGTGATGGACGGAATAGTAAAGCACACATTTTACGGCGCAACGGGAGAAGAGACCGTATATATGATCCTAAAAAAGGGCGCCATATTTGGCGAGATTACCTATTTTCGCCAGGACAAAAATATGGTGCTTACCCAGGCCATGAGCAACTGCACAATTGCTGAAATCAATTCGTCAGAGTTTGAACAGGTGCTGGCCGCTCATCCCGAGTTGTATAAGCATATTGCAGAGTTAATGGCTTGGAAGATGCGGGTGGTAATGTCCCAGATAAAGGATTTGGCCTTTGGCTCCGCTGGTCAGCGGGTAGCCCGGCGCCTGCTTCACCTGGCAAAATATCATGGCACTTCCCAAGAGGACGGCAGTGTTTTAATTGACCTGGACCTCACCCATCAGGAACTTGCCAATATGGCTTCTGCATACCGCTCCACAGTTTCCAGGGTTCTTAACGCCATGCGTAAACACGGTCTGGTTGAAACGAAGCGCAAACAGATAACCGTCCTCGATCTCGATGGTCTAAAAAACTGGCAAGAGTAAAAGCTCCCTTTGACGAGGGAGCTTTTTTTAGACACGTCTTTTATCCCAGCTTCACACCCAGGGGGACGGGGCGGTCCGGTTGAACCAATACAACACCTGCTTTGGTGTACACTCCCAGGACCAGCACTTCGGAGGAAAAGCCGGCAATTCTCCGGGGCGGGAAGTTCACCACACCCAGGACCTGACGCCCCTCCAGCGCTTTCGGTTCGGGATAACACTCGGTGATCTGAGCACTGGATTGTTTGGTGCCAATTTCGGGACCAAAATCTACCCAGAGTTTATAGGCCGGGTTGCGGGCTTCGGGGAAAGTTTCGGCCTTGACGACTTTGCCTGCGCGGATATCTAATTTGTGAAAATCAGTGATTTCCGCCATTCACTACACCTCCTCCAACCAGCGGGTGACCTCGGCCACCGGTTTCCGGGGCCGCATATCCGGAACTTCATCGGGGTAGCCAATCGCCACCGCCGCCACCAGTTCATCACTCCGGCGTAAGAGTTCTGCCAGCTCCCGTTCGGCGTAGAACACATCGCAAATCCAGAGGCTGCCGAGGCCGTAGGCCTGGGCCTGGAGCAGCATGTTCTGGATTGCCGCTCCCAGCGACTGGGTATCGACAGAATACATATAGCGGTTAACGCCACTGTGCTCAGCATCGGCCTGCCAGAGGGGATTGTAGACCATCACCAGATATGCGGCCTCGCGCATCACCCGGGCGCTGTTTTTGGCGCTGCCAGCAGGAATTCCTGACTCTTTGGCGCGTTCGGCGCCCGCTTCCACCAGGTCGGCGACTTTGCTCTTGGCCGTTCCCGTGAGGACGATGAATTCCCAGGGTTGCCGGTTTTTGCCCGATGGCGCCACTGTGGCAGCATGGATAATTGACTCGATTAGTTCTTTTTCCACCGGCCGGTCGGCAAACTTTCGAATGCTGCGCCTAGCGCTGAGAACATGTAACATTTCCACCACTCCTCGCTAAATTGATTAAACCATTTCCTGCCCAGTTCATTGGTTTAAGACTGGAGATATCCGAAAACGTGGTGCTTTTCCATGATATCCCTCTTCTTAGTTTGATTCTATAAATCACAAAAATATCCTCTTTGAAGTTAATTGCAATTCATGCCCAGGTTGGCATTCCATCAATATCGTGGCTGGGGGAGGAATATAATACTTATGTGTCAAGGCAGGGTTTTGAGCGCCACGTGTCGTAATCTTATTGTGGATAGTATGACCGGCAGCAAGCGGTAAAAATATTTTTCCCGACAGGGAAGGTAAGGAGTGGAGTCAGATGGCTGGAACAATGAAGGCTCTTGTGAAAACAGGCGCAGGCCCAGGCGCCAGTTTGCAGCAAGTTCCAATCCCGAAACCGAAACCCGGTGAAGTCCTAATTAAAGTTACTGCCGCCGCGATTTGCGGCACCGATGTCCATATTTATGGCTGGGATCAGTGGTCTGCGGGTAGGATAAAGCCGCCGCTGATTTTTGGTCACGAGTTCTGCGGCGAAATTGTCGAGTTGGGTGAAGGCGTCAAGGATGTGCCCATGGGCAAACTGGTCACTGTGGAGGGCCATTTTGTCTGTGGTAAATGCTATTATTGCCGCACCGGTCAGGGCCATATCTGCCAGGATGTGGAGATTATCGGCGTGGACACCGACGGCTGTTTCGCGGAATACGTGGTCGCCCCGGCGGAAAACGTCTGGGTGCTGGATGAGGACGTGCCGGTGGAGGTGGGCGCCATTCATGACCCCTATGGCAATGCTGTCCACACAACACTGATTGACGAAGTTGTCGGAAATACAGTTCTGGTTACCGGTTGCGGCCCGATCGGTGTTGCTGCCGTGGCGATTGCCAAAAAGGCCGGGGCGAGCCGGGTCTATGCCACCGATGTCAACGAGTACCGTCTGGATTTGGCCCTGAAAATGGGCGCCGACAAAGTATTCAATGTCAGCGAAGTGAACATGGTTGAGGCGCTGATGGAAGAAACCGAGGGCGCCGGTGTCGATGTCCTACTGGAAATGGCGGGGCATCCCAGCGCTATCAATGATGGCTTTTCCGTCTTGCGCAAAGGCGGTTGGGCAGCGCTTTTAGGAATCACCCCGGGCAAAACGGTAGATATCGACCTAAACGACGGAATCATCTTTAAGGGCGCCACTGTCTATGGGATTAACGGGCGCAAGATGTATCACACCTGGTATAAAATGCAGGCGCTGCTGCGGGCCGGCTTGGATCTGACGCCGATGATCACCCACCGCTTCAAGTTTGAGGAGTTTGAAAAGGCATTTGAACTGGCAAGCAGCGGGAAAAGTGGTAAAATAATATTGTATCCGTAAAACACCCCGTGAAAGGAGATTTTGATGACTAACAATTACCTCGGCTTCATCGAGCCGGAACTGAACGAACTGAAGGAAAAGGGACTGTACAAAAACATTCGCACTTTGGAGGGTGCCCAGGGCGCCTGGGTGCAAATTAACGGCAAAAAGGTGCTGAACTTCTGCTCCAATAACTACCTGGGTTTTGCCGCCCACGAGCAGATTTGTCAGGCAGCCAAGGATGCAATAGATAAGTATGGCGTCGGCCCAGGCGCGGTGCGTACCATCGCCGGCACCATGACTATCCACGAAGATCTGGAGCGGGAGCTGGCTGCATTTAAAGGTGTGGAATCCTGTCTGGTGGTCCAGTCGGGCTTTAGCGCCAACCTCTGCGCGATTCCCGCCCTGGTGGGCAAAGGCGACACCATCGTCAGTGACGAGCTGAACCACGCCAGCATTATTGACGGGGCTCGTCTCAGCCGGGCAAAGATTCGTGTTTACGCACATAACGATATGTCGGCCCTGGAAGAAGTGCTTAAAGAGGACTTAGAAGGCCGGGTGCTGATTATCACAGACGGTGTCTTCAGCATGGACGGGGACATTGCACCCCTGCCGGAAATTGTCAAATTGGCCAAGAAATACGGCGCCATGACCTATGTTGACGATGCCCACGGCGAAGGCGTTGTCGGCAAGGCCGGCCGCGGCATCGTCGATCATTTTGACCTCCACGGCCAGGTGGACGTGGAAGTGGGCACCTTCTCCAAGGCGCTGGGTGTCATGGGCGGCTGCATCGCCGGCAGCGCCGAGATTGTTGAGTATATCAAGCAAAAGGCGCGGCCCTTCACCTTTAGTTCCGCTCTCACCGTGCCCGACACCGCCGCTACTTTGGAAGCGGTTCGTATTCTGCAGGCAAGCGGCGAGCTTGTAGAAAAACTCTGGGATAACGCCCGTTACTTCCAGCAAGGCGTCAACAAATTGGGCTTTGACACCGGCAAGACCGAGACACCAATCACGCCGGTAATGATTGGCGACGCCCGGGACGCCAATGAATTTAGCAAGCGTCTCTTGGAAGCTGGAATCTTTGCCACCACCATTGGGTTCCCGCTGGTGGCCCATGGCAAGGCGCGGATTCGGGTTATGATTTCCGCCGCCCACAGCAAGGAAGACCTGGACTTTGCTCTGGATGTGTTCGGCAAGGTCGGCCGGGAACTCAATCTGATCAAGTAAATACCAACTCCCAGTCCCCGGACTGGGAGTTTTATGTGCGACGGGCAGTCGCGCCGCTGTAGACACACTACAGCAAGCTGGTTATGAACGACAGCGGTCAAGTTACCATATGTAACAACTGGTCGAGAGTCGGGAAAATCAGTAGAATCTCGAAGGTGC
>VEMY01000077.1 GCA_009711825.1 Bacillota bacterium
GTCGAGTTTCCTAGTCCAAAACAGTAAATATTGTAGTCACAACACGTTTTTAGGCTCATGACGGGTTAGCCCCTGTGTCATGGGCTTTTTTAGGCCTTTGCTGTGTCTACCACTGTACAATGCCAGTCAGGGGTGATTGCATGGCTCGGGCATTCAGTGACAAGGAGAAAGAGGCAATTCGGTCTGCTCTTCTGGAGAAGGGCCGGGAGATGTTTGGTGCATATGGTCTTAAGCGGACAGGGGTTGCGGAGCTGGCCAGGGCGGTGGGGATTGCCCCCGGGTCCTTCTACAGTTTCTTCGACTCCAAGGAAGAGCTGCTGTTTGCTGTTATGGAAGAGGAAGAGAAGCGGATTCATGTGCATTTCGCTTCGCTTTTGTCCGGGGATTTGACCCGCTCCAAGTTGAAGCAGCTTCTGGTTGAAGGAGTTGCCATTGCAGAGGAGAATTCGCTTCTTCGCCAATGATGGACCCCGAGGTTTACCAGCGGGTGCTGCGCAAGTTGCCGGAGGAGAAGATTCGCGGGCATATTGAGCGGGACAAGAATACTCTTTCCCCCTTGATTCGCCACTGGCAAGATATTGGGCAGATGGCTGTTCATAATGTGGATGTGGTCTCCGGATTGTTGCGGGGGATTTTTTTGCTGGCCCTGCACAAAAAGGAGATTGGCGAGGAGATTTTTTCTGACGTAGTTGACCTACTGGCCGATCTGGTGGCTGGTGGTTTGGTTCGAGAGGAGAGGGACAATGATTGAAGTTCGCGACTTGCAGTTCACCTATCCCGGGAATAAAGAAAAGACCCTGCTGGGGCTGAACTTTATGGTTCAGCCTGGGGAGATTTTTGGGTTTCTGGGGCCCTCAGGGGCAGGAAAAAGCACAACCCAGAACATCCTTGTAGGCATACTGAAGGATTATGTCGGCAGCGTTAAGGTGTTGGGGCAGGAGCTCTCTGGCACAACTCCCAATTACTATGAGCGCATTGGCGTTTCCTTTGAGCTGCCCAACCTGTATGCCAAGTTTACCGGCCTGGAGAATCTGGACTTCTTCCGCTCGATGTACAGCGGCGAGACCGAAGATCCCCGGGAGCTTTTGGCGATGGTGGGGCTGGAGCAGCATGGCAATACCCGGGTGGAGAAGTGGTCCAAGGGTATGAAGATGCGCCTGAACTTTGTCCGGGCCCTCTTGAACAAGCCCGATGTGCTGTTTTTTGATGAGCCCACTTCGGGCCTGGACCCGGCCAATGCCCGGAACATCAAGGACATCATCTTGTCCTATAAGGAAGCGGGCAAGACTATATTTATCACCACCCACAATATGGAGGTGGCCGAGTCCATTTGTGACCGGTTGGCCTTTATCGTGGACGGCGATCTGGCCCTTACCGACTCCCCCGATGAGCTGAAAGTGCGCATGGGTCAGCAGCGGGTTCGGGTGGAGTATAACGGTCGTGGTAAGGAGTTTCAGGAGTTTGACCTGGATGGGCTTGGTAATGATGATGGCTTTTTGGCCTTGCTCCGGGAGAAGAAGATACGGACCATCCACACCCAGGAAGCCACACTTGAGGATATATTCATCCAGGTGACGGGCAGGAAGCTGTCATGAGGCGGGTACTGTCTGCCGTCAAGTATGATATGAGGTTTCAGTTCCGCCACGGGTTTTACCATGTCTACCTGCTTTTTACTGTGCTCTATGCTATCTTGCTACGCCTGGTGCCGGCAGATGCGCGCCTACCGGGGCTGCGATAATTGTGCTATCTGACCCGGCAGTGCTGGGCTATTTCACCATCGGGGCCCTGGTCATGCTGGAGCGGGGCCAGAACCTGTATGCAGGTGTCTTCTCCACGCCCCTGCGGGTCAATGAATACCTGGCGGCTAAGGCTTTATCTCTGGGGGTTATTTCCACAGCCAGCAGTCTGTTGATTATAGTCGTCGGTCTCGGCAGGTGGGTCAATCCCTTGTACGTAATTTTGGGGGTATTCCTGACCGCCATGCTCTTTACCCTGGCCGGTTTTGCTCCCGCCCTGCAGTTTAAGAGTCTGCCGGTGTTTCTGGTGATGTCGCCGCTCTATATCGTGGGGTTTAATTTGCCGATTTTGCATTACCTGGGCTTGGTTGACTCTTTTCTGTTCTACCTGCTCCCCACCACCGGTTCGCTGCTCTTAATTGATGGTTCACTGACCGGGCTCAGTGTTTGGCAGGTTGTATACAGCTTGACTGTTTTGGTTGTTTGGGTGTTGGGCGCCTGGTATCTGGCCAGGAAGGTGCTGGAGCGCTATATCATCCGGGGGGGAGGGGGTAAGGCATGAAGAAGAAGCTTCAAGCCCTGGCCAAGTCGGAATGGCGCAGCATCACCAGGGACTTCATGCTGCTTATAACGATCTTCGTCCCCTTGCTTGTGGCGGTGTTTGTCCGCTTGGCAGTTCCCTTTGCCACAGAGCTCTTGGCGGTGCAAGCAGGCTTTGACCTGGAGGAGCACCATGTTTTCATTGTTGCAGTGGCTCTCTTGATGACTCCGATGATGCTGGGGGCCCTGGCCGGTTTGCAGATTCTCGATGACCGGGATGAGAGAATACTTTCCTATATCTCTGTAACGCCCCTGACTCGGGAGGGCTACCTGGCCTGGCGGCTCTTCACTCCGGTGGTTATTGGGTGTGTGCTCACTCCGTTGACGCTGCTTGTGATGGGGATTGTCCCTCTGCGCCTGGGTGTGGTGGCGCCGGTGACTTTGCTTGCTGCCCTGGGAGCGCCCCTCTATGCCCTGCTGATATCCTCCTTTGCCAGTAACAAGGTAGAGGGGTTGGCGGTGGCCAAGGCCTCTGGGGTAATAATGTGGGGCCCGATTGCCGCATACCTGCTCCAGGGGTGGTGGCACTTACCGGCGGGCTTGATGCCAACCTATTGGCCGGTCATGGCCTTTGTAGCCGGCTACGGGGAGGGGAGATTATTCTGGGTCTATATCTTCGCCGGGGTGGTTGTGCACATTGCTTGGATTGTGGGTTTGAGGTTCCTGTTTAATAGGCGGGCTGGCTGATAGTCTGTGGTAGTTAGGAATTACACGTTCTGCGGAGTCGAAGGTAATGTCAGTTGCGGGAGTGGATGCCTGCAGCGTGAGTGGCCTAAGAGAAAGGGCTGCCTATCAGCATAAGCTGAGAAGCAGCCCTTTTGAGTCCGTATATACTTGTTCAGTTGACAAGCTCTTTCTTCAGAGCTTCCACTTCGGACAAGGGAAGCTCGGTTACCTTGGAAGTCTGCTTGACGCTGAGCCCCATCCTGAGGGCATTGCGGGCAGTTTGTTTTTTGGCCAGTAACAACCCTTCTGCCTTGCCTTCTTCTTTCCCTTCCGCTTTTCCCAAAGATTTGTCCTTGACTCTGGTTTCCCTGATGATTCGCTCGATATTGGAAATCATCGTTCCCACCTCCCCTGTGTTGCTGGTTAATATCGCTTCAAGTTGTTCCTGTTGTTCGCTTGGCAACTCTTTGGCGAGTATCTTGCTTGCCCAGGTGCTGAAGGCGCCAAGGCCAGTGACATATCGACACTCCCTTGTAAAATATTGACATAACTCCTGATTAAAATGTATCAGAACTAGTGTTCGTGGTCAACGGTAACAACTGTCGTCTTGGCTGGTTTTTTCTCCGCACCCTTACGTCCGGTCACAAGCTTCTGCTTGGCTTTGTTTTGGGTGATCTTAATCGGGAATTGTATCTAACCCCTCCCACAACAGCGAGAGGTCGATGGTCAAGTCCTGAAAATCGGGGGGCTTAATCAAATCTGAGTCTAATCCCGATGCTGTAAGAGCGTAGTTGCCGTCCCTGAGGGCGAAACACTCCATGGTCTTTTCCTCGGGGTCCACCAGCCAGAAGTGGTTGACCCCGGCCCGGAGGTAAATATTAAGCTTGCACACGCGGTCTTTGCGTTTGCTGCCGGGGGAGATGATTTCTACCACCAGGTCTGGCGGTCCGACAATCCGTTGTTTACGGACTATATCGGTACGGTCGGAGGAAATATAGAGGAGGTCGGGCTGGACAACAGTCTGTTGGCCAAAAGTAGTGTCCATGGGAGCACAGAGCAGTAGGCCCTGGGGGTCGTGCACTAAAAAATAACTGTTCATGAGGGAGTTTAATCTATTCAAGACCAGCTGATGGATGACGGAGGGCGAGGGATCTTTTATCAGTTCCCCCTCCAGGATCTCGAAACGAAATCCCTGTTCCTCAGGCAAGAGCAAATAGTCCCGGTAGGTATAGGATTTGTCTGGCACCGGCTGGTATGGGCATTTTTGTTCCCGGACTTCTTGGAGAGCCTGGAGCACTTGCTCCAGGTCATAGCGGTACTGCCGATCGCCTAAGTCAATGAAGGGAATGCGCTTTTGCTTTGTATAGCGCCAGATGGTATCCACTGTGACGTTCAGGGCTTCTGCCAGGGCCTGGGCCGTTAGCAAGGCCATAAAGATCACCTCCACCTTCAGTATATAACTGAAGTAATCTGTACGCAACTGTAATAAACTCGGATCTGTAGTTGATTGTTGCAGGAGACGGCTTATGTTTTTCGATAGACGGGGTCGTGGTCGGGTGGACTTGTTGACACTTTATTCCATGTGTATTACGATGTGTGCATTGATTACTTGGCCGAAGTTCTCCCCGAACTGAAGATTTTAACCGCAATTTAGGGTCGACCGGCCTGCAGGATTAATTCGAGGGGGCGAGGGAACAGGGTCCTGTCTACGTGCTAAAAAGGGAACGGAGCTTGAGGACAAGGAGCCTGCCCGCCCAAGGTTATGCTGCAAAAAACAGTGGGGGTGAACATATGGAGTCTATTGTGGTGAAAAGCGCTTTAACTAAGCTTAAAAGAAAGGTGCCCTATGGTTGGGATCTTAACATTTACAGGGGCTGCGCCCACTCCTGCCAGTACTGTTACGCCATTTATTCCCATAAGTACCTGGGAGATAAGGATTACTTTGAGGATATCTACGTAAAGGAAAACATAGTTGAGCTCCTGGAGAGGGACTTAAAGGCCCCGTCTTGGCAGCGGGAAGTTGTGAATATCGGCGGGGTTACAGACAGCTATCAGCCGGCTGAGGCGGAGCGCCAATTGATGCCCGAACTCCTAAGACTGTTGATTAAGTACAAAACCCCGGCCATCATCTCCACCAAGTCTGATCTCATCCTTAGGGATTATGACTTAATTGACGAACTTTCCCGAATTACCTATATCAATGTTGCTGCAACTATAACCACCATGGATGAAGCAGTGCGGGAAAAACTGGAGCCTGGCAGCAGACCAAGCTTGGACAGGTTCCGGGTGCTGAGGGAGTTCCGGAAGACAAATGCCTCCACCGGCCTGCATGTAATGCCGATAATTCCTTATATAACGGATAATGAGTGGAACTTTGAAACTATGTTCAAAGAGGCAGCCCTGGCCAAGGTCCATTATGTCCTGCCCGGGACTATGTATTTACGGGGACCGACAAAGCAGCATTTCTTCAGTTTCCTTGACCAACAATTCCCTGAAGCATCTTGCAAGATTAGGGCCCTCTATACCCGGGGTGGAGCCGGCAAGGATTACAAAACCGATCTCTATGAGATGGTGAACAGGCTCCGGGACAAGTATAGGCTTTCCAAAAGCTATATGGCACCCATGCGGGAAAAACTGGCCCAGACCACCTAAGCCAGCAGCGCTTGCCCGTAGTGAAAAATATACTCCGTTATTCAATAAACCCGGCCTCGGCCGGGTATAGCGCCAGAATGGTCTCCACTGTGATGTATGGCTTCTGCCAGTGCCTGGGCCGTTAGCATAGTCATAAAGATCACCTCCACCTTCGGATATAACTGAATTCAGCTGTACACAACTGTAATAAATTCGGTCGGTGAGCGAGTGTTGCAGGGGCGGGTCGTGTTATCCCATTCAAAGACGGGGTCGTAGTCGGGTGGAAGTGTTGACACATTACTTAGTGTGTATTATGATGTGTATATGGAGGTGTAAGTTCATGCGCACCAATATAGTCATTGACGATGAACTAATGGAAAAGGCCATGAAGCTCTCTGGTCTGAACACAAAAAAGGATGTTGTCCGTGAAGCTCTTACGGAATACGTAAACCGTCGCACCAGGAAAGATTTAAGTGATCTCAGAGGTAAGATACGTTTTGCGGATAACTACGATTATAAGTCTCTGAGAAAGGGCCGCAGAAATGATTCTGGTTGATACTTCGGTTCTTATTGGCTATATGAAGGGGCATGAGGGTAGCAAAGCGCTATTGTTTGATAAAATTATTTCCCGGGACATCCCCTTTGGCATCAGTGTTTTTACTTATCAGGAGGTATTACAGGGTGCCCGTGATGAATCTGAGCTGATTCAATTAAAGGAGTATTTATCCTCGCAAACGATATACTATCCGCGCTCTGAATTAGTTATATACAATGAGGCAGCTACGGCATACTATACTTTGCGGCGCCGGGGCATCACGCTGGGTTGTACATTGGATTGTTTGATTGCTCTAATTGCTATTGAGAATGACTTGGCGCTTTTGCATGATGACAGCGACTTTGATTACTTGGCCGAAGTTCTCCCCGAGCTGAAGATCTTAACCACAATTTAACTAATCTGGGTTCAGCCAATTACAATGTCCTCGTTGACATTGAGTCGACGGGGGCTTTCTTTGTGTTAATGATTAGGCTTGTTCTTCATAACTGAAATTGCGTTGTGGGTTTTGATGTCTCGGTTTGACGAGAAAGTAGGGTGCGGGGAATTAATTGCAACTTTTCGGCGCCAAAAGCAATTCTCGGCGAATGGGTCGAGCAGCTGGTTTTAAAAGATGCCGGTTTGGCTTGGGCGTATGAGAACGGCTATATGAGCGATGAGCGGATTTCCGTGGAAGCAGATGGTGTCAGGTTGACCGTCCTGGGAACTGTTGCCGACCCGGTCATGACTACTGTGGTATACCTGGTCGAAGGAGTGGACGCTGAGGGTGCCGGGGCGCACATTTCTGCAGTAAATGGCGAGGGCTCTTTTTCCTGGCATGATTCCCCCGTGGACACCCCGTTGGGTAAAGTGGGCATGGCCCATACCGACCCGTTGCCAGAGGGTGAAAACTCCGTGACTTTACAACTGAGAAGTGGCGGTAAGTTGAAAAGCGACCTGCAGGCCAGTGTAACTGTGGACAGGGAGGAAATCAGTCGTGTTTCCCGGGAATATCCCCTGGAATACCGGTGGACTATGGAAGGTGTTTCTGTGGAGGCCCATAGAGTTGTGTATACGCCGACACAAATGTTGGTTGAATACACAATCGCTGGCGGCGGCTCCCTGGGTGGAACAGTCCGCAATGATGAGCATATTTATCTGCTTGATTCAAAAGGAAATCAATTCAACAGCTCCTTCAGAAAAGGGGAAATGATAGAGGAAGACGTCTGGCGGTCATACGCGGTGTTTGAGTGGCCCAAGGACACAGAGGATTTGCAGATGGTCATTCCCGTTCTTGGCAGACGTGAGCTGGTGGATGTGGAGTTTACTCCTGACAGTGTCGGCAAACGACAAGAGCTTGATCCGGGATTGCAACTGGCTGCCTGGCGGACAAACGGAGAAATCTGGAACTCAAAAGATATCCTGGAGCTGGGTTTTAAGTTTGAGGGCGATATTCGGGCCTTTAGCGAGTGGACGGCTGTCGATGCCGATGGGAATACCCATGAATTAGACCGGCCGCGCTGGGGTATGACAGGTGCAGAGGAATTCTATGGGGTCTCCCTGGATTCTTTCGACCCCGTGAAAGTGCGGGCAAGCGAAGCACAAGTTGTTGTTCGGGGCGACTGGGAGATTCCGCTGCCTGGAGCGGAATAAAAAAGTACATGTCAAAGGGGCTGACCGCGGTCAGCCCCTTTGTTGTTTGTGATGATTAAGTTGATCTTAGAGATTAAGGTCGGTTAACAGGAACTGTATAAATGATTTTGCGTCTTCTTCGTCAAACCCATCCTTCAGGTAAAACTCGATAAAATACCCGCCCTGTTGGAGTTCGATGCCGGCAAATAGTACAGAAGCCTCTTCATTGACGGTATACTCTATTTCGATGCCATTAAATTCCCAGATATCTGTAGCGTCTGAAAAAGCATAGGCTATGGGACGGTAATTGAGCTTTGCAACAGCTTCACCCTCGTAAGGTCCATATAATAGGTCGTCTCCCAATTGTTCTTCCACTGCGCTAATTTGGCCAGCATCAAGGTCGCTTTTATTCTGTGCGTACGTAACAAATATATCTGGCGGCCGGTCATCGGATCCCGGGATTTCCAGGTAGTCAGTGGTGGCCAGCACAATCGGATAGTCCGGATGGACGTGGAGCATGAAATCTGCATTCGGGTATTTGTTGTCCAGTTCTGTTACTTTTCCCTCTAACCGTTCCATATCTGTACCTTCACTACACCCGCTAATAACCATGGTTGCGGCAACGAGCAAACAGATGATTAACGAAACCTTTCTCATAGCGCTCCCTTCCCCTCTACCAGTTTTGTTTCTTGGGAACCAGATTTTTATCCCACCAGCTCTCACATTAGTATACTAAATTAGTAGAAAAATGTAAAATATTTTGTTACTTGTGATCGTGTCAAGTCATTGTAGGTTTTTTGAAGAACCTCGTATGCTTAAATAGCGGTAATGCTATTTAAGCCTTTTAAGGCTTGTCGGGTGAAATTGCTGCCGCCCTGGTAAAGTGGAACGTTGTTAT